>NZ_CAWPRC010000150.1:184740-271627 GCF_963890165.1 Aliivibrio sp. SR45-2
TGGAGCGACACACGAGGCTCGAACTCGTGACCTCAACCTTGGCAAGGTTGCGCTCTACCAGCTGAGCTAGTGTCGCATGATCTAACGCTATAAAGCATTCAATCTAAATGTGGTTGCGGGAGCAGGATTTGAACCTACGACCTTCGGGTTATGAGCCCGACGAGCTACCAAACTGCTCCATCCCGCGTCCGGATGCCATTGTTCAAAGTACAATGGGAACTTTATTTCCAAATTCAACTTTCGAGAAGAAACTTACGTTTCTTAAGAAGAAAATGGAGCGACACACGAGGCTCGAACTCGTGACCTCAACCTTGGCAAGGTTGCGCTCTACCAGCTGAGCTAGTGTCGCATGATCAACGCTATAAAAGCATTCAATCTAAATGTGGTTGCGGGAGCAGGATTTGAACCTACGACCTTCGGGTTATGAGCCCGACGAGCTACCAAACTGCTCCATCCCGCGTCCGAATGCATTGTTAAGTACAATGAAACTATATGCCATTTTTACTTAGTAAGTAAAAATATCGTAATACCAGATTCTGGAAACCTCAACTAATGCGAAGCTTTCAATCGAACCGAATATTACATGATTAACGCCATAAAAGCATTAAATCAAAATATGGTTGCGGGAGCAGGATTTGAACCTACGACCTTCGGGTTATGAGCCCGACGAGCTACCAAACTGCTCCATCCCGCGTCCGGATGCATTGTTAAGTACAATGAGACTTTAAGCCAATTTCAAAAAGAAATTGGAGCGACACACGAGGCTCGAACTCGTGACCTCAACCTTGGCAAGGTTGCGCTCTACCAGCTGAGCTAGTGTCGCATTCTGATAAGGAGTAGCTCCTCGTTCAGAGGCTGCGAATTATACGAGTAAAACGTGATGATGCAAGCGGATTTTGAAAAAAAAACGAAATTTCTTTAAAACCCGCAAAATTCGCTCAACAAACCATCAAATTGATCTAGTTCGTTAAATTGTGAAGATATTTTTACGGTAATACTTCAATTCAGCGATAGATTCACGGATATCATCTAATGCTAAATGTGTCCCTGTTTTTTCAAAGCCATCAAGTACTTCAGGTTTCCAACGGCGAGTAAGCTCTTTAATTGTGCTCACATCAACATAACGATAATGGAAATATTCTTCCAATTTTGGCATGTGCTTATAAAGAAAACGACGATCTTGGCCAATGCTGTTACCACAAATTGGCGATACACCTTTTGGTACCCACTTTTCAAGAAACGCAATTGTTTCTTCAATGGCTGACGCTTCATCATGTTCGCTTGCATTTACTCTCGCTACCAAACCACTATTAGTATGTGTATTGGTACACCAGTCATCCATCTTAGCCAACTCACCTTCTGATTGATGAATAGCAATAACAGGCCCTTCTGCTAAAATATTTAGCTGAGCATCAGTTACAATGGATGCGATTTCGATGATTTTATGAGTTTCAGGATCTAAGCCTGTCATCTCCAAATCTACCCAAATCAGGTTTTGATCATTAATTGCCATAGAGAGTTGCCTATTTTGTAACTAAAAAGGGTATGATACGCGGGCCGATTTATCTTTCAACATAAAACTGAAAGCCAACCTACAAGTGAAATCATTTCGTGGCAAAGAAGAAAAAACTAACTAAAGGCCAAGTACGCCGAGTACGTTCAAATCAAAGCAAACGTATTGAAAAAATAAAAACCACTGTCGAGTGGGATGAATCTTCATTAGAAGCGGCTAAAGAAGGGTTAGTTATTACTCGCTTTGGTCAACATGCGGATATCGAAGATCCAGACAGCAAAGAAATACATCGTTGTAATTTACGTCGAGGTATCGAAAGCTTAGTTTCTGGCGATCGTGTTATTTGGCGTCCAGGTACTGAGGTTCTTGCTGGTATTTCAGGTGTTGTTGAAGCGGTAAAACCACGAACCTCTATGCTAACTCGCCCAGATTATTACGATGGTATTAAACCCGTGGCGGCCAACGTTGATCAAATGGTGATTGTTTCTTCTATTCTTCCTGAATTGTCACTTAACATTATTGATCGCTACTTAATCGCTTCTGAAACACTTAAAATAAAGCCATTAATTGTCCTCAACAAAGTTGATTTACTTTCTGAAAAAGAGTTTATTGATGTGAGACAAATTCTGAGTTTATATGAAGATATTGGCTATAAAGTAAAATTTGTCAGTAAAGAATCGGGCTATGGTATTCAAGAACTTGAAGCCGAATTAAAAGATCATATTAATATTTTTGTTGGTCAATCTGGTGTTGGTAAATCAAGTGTTGTAAATGCATTAATGCCTGAACTTGAAATTATGGAAGGCGCTGTCTCTGAAAACTCAGGTCTTGGTCAACATACTACGACTGCCGCTCGTCTGTATCACTTCCCACATGGTGGCGATCTTATCGATTCCCCAGGAGTTCGTGAATTTGGCTTATGGCATTTAGAGAAAGAAGAAGTTACCGCCTCGTTTGTCGAGTTTAAAGACTTTATTGGTGGCTGTAAGTTTAGAGACTGTACGCATAAAGATGACCCCGGCTGTCTTCTTCAAGAAGCCGTCTCTAATGGTAAAATTGCGAAACTTCGTTTTGATAGCTATCACCGAATCATTGAAAGCATGTCTGAAAATAAAGCGAACCGCCAATTTTCTCGCAGCAGAAAAGCCGATTAATAAACTAAGTAAAGATGTGGTAACATTTACCTTAATTGATAACTAGTAGGCAAACAACGTGTCAGATAATTTAAAAATCGGGTTACAATATTTAACTCCAAAACATGCACTTACTCGTTTGGCTGGCAAATTAGCATCAGCAAAAATGGGGTGGTTAACAACTGCGGTAATTAAGTGGTTCATTAAACAATACAACGTTGAAATGAGCGAAGCTAAAAACCCGGATCCTGAAGCATATTCTACATTCAATAACTTTTTTGTTCGTGAATTAGAAGATGGCGCACGCCCAATTAATGACGATGAGAATGTTATCTCTCACCCTGCAGATGCTTGCGTAAGTCAATTTGGCCCAATTACCGATGGCCAATTAGTTCAAGCAAAAGGTCACGTTTACTCAGCTCAAGAGTTACTGGGTGGCGACGCGGAATTAGCGGAAGAATTTATGGGTGGCGAATTCGCAACTCTGTATTTATCTCCGCGCGATTATCATCGTGTTCACATGCCATGCGATGCGACATTACGCAAAATGGTTTATGTTCCTGGCGATTTATTCTCAGTGAATCCATTAACAGCAGAAAACGTTCCTAATTTATTTGCTCGTAATGAACGTGTTGTCTGTATTTTTGATACTGAATTTGGTCCGATGGCGCAAGTCTTAGTCGGTGCAACTATCGTTGGTAGTATTGAAACGACATGGGCAGATACGGTTACACCACCGACTGGCCCCGCAGTTAAAACATGGCACTACCCACTTTCTGGCGATGATGTAATTTGCTTTAAGAAAGGTGAGGAAATGGGTCGCTTTAAATTAGGCTCTACGGTTATTAACTTATTTGCTCCTAATTCAATTACCTTTGATGAATCAATGAAAAATGGCGTCCCAACTCGTTTAGGTACTCCATTTGCTCACATTGCAAAATAATCAGCTTCTGTAAAATAAGCAGTAAATAGCGAACCTTGTGTTCGCTATTTTTTTATCTATTCATCTCCCTTCCTAGTAACCTCTCTCATGGCAATATATGTCGAAAATAAGTGATTCATTCTTTTATTGAACAAAACCAAACTTCAGATAAGCTAAAGATTGGGATAAACCACACGATGGAATGGAAATGGGATATGAATGGCTAGCACTCGGAGCAGCTTGTCTATGGGCACTATCGAGCATGATCTCCGTTGCACCCGCTCGCCACCTTGGCGCATTCGCTTATAGTCGCTGGCGCATGGGTTGTGTCACGATAATGTTATCGAGCCTTGCGTGGTTTACCGGGGGGTGGCTATCAATTGAATCTGAACACCTATACCCAATGATACTCTCAGGATTAATCGGTATTTTTATCGGCGATACCGCCTTATTTGCCTGCTTTAATCGTATGGGACCTCGACAAGCCGGATTACTCTTTTCTTGCCATGCCTTATTTTCCGCTATTCTCGGCTATTGGTTATTCAATGAAACCTTACAAGGGTGGGAACTTATCGGTGCCATCTCTGTATTTTCTGGCGTCTCCATTGCTATTTTCTTTGGGAAAAAAACAAATAACCAAGATACATGGGAGGAAGTAAAAGGAAATATTTGGATCGCAATCGCACTGGGTTTACTGGCCGCTTTTTGCCAAGCGCTTGGTGGCGTGATCGCAAAGCCTGTGATGCTAACCAGTGCTGACCCTATTGCTGCTTCAGCGATTCGAATGGCCTCAGCTTTTGGCGCCCACAGTCTATTAAGAATGACTAACTTACCTATCTCACGCCCTATTACTCCGATTAATCTACGTATATTAGGTATTGTTGCCTTAAATGGCTTTCTGGCGATGACCGTCGGCATGACATTAATCTTATATGCCTTACAAGAAGGAAATGTAGGCATGGTTGCCTTACTTTCTTCCACCACACCGATTATCATTTTGCCTTTATTGTGGCTATACACAAAAAAAGCACCGAACCGCTTTGCGTGGTTGGGTGCTTGTTTGGCGGTAATTGGCACTGGACTTATCGTTAGCTAATCCATTAATTACCCGTATCAGTTGTTATACCAATCCATGTAATTAATGCTCAAGCACTTCTGTTTATTGGTATTACGCTCTATCAAAAGGGAAAGCCATCACTTGATCGATGTGCTTTTCTCCCATCGCTAACATGATCAAACGATCAATGCCTAACGCCACACCCGCACAATCAGGAAAGCCTGCTTCTAATGCCGCAATCAAATGATAATCAATCGGTTGTTCAATTAAGCCCATTGATTTTCGTTTCGCATTGTCATCTTCAAAACGAGCGAGTTGTTCTTTTGCATTATCGAGCTCATGAAACCCATTCGCTAACTCAATCCCTTTAAAATACACCTCAAATCGTTCTGCAACTCTAGGATCTTCCGGATTGATTTTAGCAAGTGCTGCTTGAGAAGCCGGAAAATCATAAACACAAACAGGCACCGTTTGCCCTATTTTCTCCTCAACTTCCATGCTAAATAGCAATTGTAATAATGTATCTCGATCTTCTTCGACATCAGCGATGTCAGACAAGCCTAAACATGCTGCAACAACTCTAAGTTCATCCATCGACGCTTCTAATGGGCAAACACCAAGCACGTTAATGAAAGCTTGCTGATACGTCATTCGCTCAGCATCATCACATTTTAAAACAAGTTTAAGCAATTCGTTCATCTCATCCATCAATTGGTGATGATCAAACGCTGGGCGATACCATTCCAACATCGTAAATTCAGGGTTATGAAAACGCCCTGCTTCTTCGTTACGAAAGGCTTTATTAATTTGATAAATAGCACCACTGCCCGCCGCCAGTAATCGCTTCATATGAAACTCTGGGCTGGTCATAAAATACAGATGTACGCCATCAGCGTAACCCGGACCAACAAAGTCAGTTTGAAACGTATGAAGATGCACATCCGTCACGGTTGCATGACTCATTGCCGGCGTATCCACTTCCATCACTTTTCGCTCATAGAAGAATGATCGGATTAAAGCAAGGATATCAGCACGTTGCTGTAATTGTTCAATTGATGCGCTAGGCATCCAGTTTTGACTAGTCATAACTTTATACATTAGAAAAACTTATCCAAAATGATACCTGATAACCGATTTCAAGGTTACCTATTTTTTAACTTTATAAATACCCTTAATCTTCAAGGGGATACACGTCCGATAAGAATCACTATCACTTACAAAGCAACAACTTACCTACAATTTAACGCCAAAATTAACAGCTGTAACTAGTTGACGGAGATCACATTATTCGCAAGAAACCACCCCATTAGTGGTACTTGCACTACAAAACTTTATCCATATCAATTTTTATTCTAAAAGCTCACTTAGAATAGGCATCAGAATTTTTAAGTTATTATTTGCTCTTTTTTGTCACATGAGCAGGCTAGATTCACATAATTGATCATATTTGCATGATTAATTTAATTTTTTATCTTTTATCCCGGAGAATAACTGTGAAAACTATAACCACAGATATTGCAGTGATCGGCGCGGGCGGTGCAGGTCTACGTACCGCTATAGCAGCAGCAGAAGCGAACCCAGAGCTAAACATTGCTCTAATCTCAAAAGTTTACCCAATGCGTTCGCACACTGTTGCCGCTGAAGGTGGATCCGCAGCCGTGACCAAGGAAGAAGATACACTAGACAATCACTTCAACGATACCGTTGGTGGTGGTGATTGGCTGTGTGAACAGGATGTTGTTGAATACTTTGTAAAAAATGCATACCGCGAGATGACTCAATTAGAACAATGGGGTTGTCCTTGGAGCCGTAAAGAAAATGGCGAAGTTAACGTTCGTCGTTTTGGTGGTATGAAAGTTGAACGTACGTGGTTTGCTGCCGATAAAACCGGTTTCCACATGCTTCATACTCTGTTCCAAACTTCAATGAAATACCCTCAAATCAATCGTTTTGACGAATATTTTGTTGTTGACCTTCTTGTTGAAGATGGTCAAGTTCAAGGTTTGATTGCTATTCACATGGCTGAAGGCGAACTTATCTGTATTAAAGCAAAATCTGTTGTATTAGCAACGGGTGGCGCAGGTCGTGTTTACCACTGTAATACTAACGGCGGTATCGTAACTGGCGATGGTATGGCTATGGCATTCCGTCATGGTGTACCTCTACGTGATATGGAATTCGTACAATATCACCCAACAGGTTTACCAGGTACTGGCATCTTGATGACTGAAGGTTGTCGTGGTGAAGGCGGTATCATGATCAATAAAAATGGTTACCGTTACCTACAAGATTACGGTATGGGTCCAGAAACACCTATCGGTGAGCCAAAGAACAAATACATGGAATTGGGTCCTCGTGACAAAGTTTCACAAGCATTTTGGCATGAACTTCAAAAAGGCAACACTATTAAACACCCACTGGGTGATGTAGTGCATTTGGATCTTCGTCACCTAGGTGAAGAATACCTAAATGAGCGTCTTCCGTTTATCTGTGAGCTATCAAAAGCTTACGTTAACGTTGATCCAGCTAAAGAACCAATCCCAATTCGCCCTACTGTTCACTACACCATGGGTGGTATTGAAACGGATAAGAACAACGAAACAAACATCAAAGGCCTATTCGCGGTTGGTGAATGTTCATCTGTTGGTCTTCACGGTGCAAACCGCTTAGGTTCAAACTCTCTAGCTGAGCTTGTTGTATTTGGTCGTCTTGCTGGTGAAAAAGCCGCTGAACGTGCCGCTGAATTCACAACTTGGAACGATGCTTCTATCCAAACTCAAATCGAAGCTGTTGAAGCTCGCATTGATGTTTTACTAGCACAAAAAGGCGATGAAAACTGGGCTGATATCCGTACTGAAATGGGTCACTCAATGGAAGCGGGCTGTGGTATCTACCGTAAAGAGCACGAAATGCAAGATACGGTTGATAAACTGGCTGAGCTGAAAAAACGTTACAAAAACATCAGCATCAAAGACAAAGGAAAAGTATTCAATACTGACCTTTTATACGCTATCGAAGTGGGTTACGGCCTTGAAGTTGCTGAAGCAATGGCTCACTCTGCCATTCAACGTAAAGAGTCTCGTGGTGCACACCAACGTTTAGATGAAGGTTGTACAGAACGTGATGATGTGAATTACTTAAAACACTCATTAGCGTATTACAACGAAGATGCAGCGCCAACAATCAAGTACAGTGGCGTAACCATCACAAAATCTCAACCAAAAGCTCGCCTATATGGTGAAGCAGCAGAAAAAGCAGCAGCAGAAGAAGCTGCCGCGGCGAAAAACGCAGAGGAGCAAGCATAATGACAGCTGGCAAGAGAGTCCAAAAAGTACACATTCTGCGTTATAACCCGATGACAGATTCAGAACCACATCTACAAACATTTGATGTGCCTTGTGATGATACAACATCAGTATTAGACGCATTAGGCTACATCAAAGATAACCTAGATAAAGACCTGTCTTACCGTTGGTCTTGTCGTATGGCGATCTGTGGTTCTTGCGGCATGATGGTAAACAATGTACCTAAGCTTGCATGTAAAGCGTTCTTACGTGATTACCCAGATGGGTTAACTATCGAGCCATTAGCAAACTTTGCTATTGAGAAAGACCTAATTGTTGATATGACGCCATTCATTGAGCGTTTAGAAGCAATCAAACCTTACATCATTGGTAATGACTTAACACCAGAGCAAGGACCAAATAACCAGACTCCAGAGCAAATGGCGAAATACAAACAATTCGCTGGTTGTATCAACTGTGGTCTATGTTACGCTGCTTGTCCTCAATTTGGTCTTAATCCAGAATTCATTGGCCCTGCTGCGTTAACAATGGCGCATCGTTATAATCTTGATAGCCGTGACCATGGTTCTGCGGAACGAATGAAATTAATTAATGGCGACAATGGCGCATGGGGTTGTACGTTTGTGGGTTACTGTTCTGAAGTATGTCCAAAACACGTTGACCCTGCTGCGGCAGTAAACCAAGGTAAGATCGCATCATCTCAAGACTTTCTTATCGCAATGCTTAAACCTCAGGAGGCATAAGGATGAGCAACCGTAAACCTTACGTTCGCGAAATGACACGTACGTGGTGGAAAGATCACCCTTTCTACCGTTTTTACATGGTGCGTGAAGCAACCATTCTTCCATTGATTTTCTTTACTATCTGTCTGCTTGTTGGTTTAGGTAGTTTAGTAAAAGGTCCACTGGCTTGGGCTTCATGGTTAGATTTCATGGCAAACCCTATTGTGGTTGCTTTGAACATTGTTGCTTTAGCGGGTAGCTTATTCCATGCTCAAACTTTCTTTAGCATGATGCCGCAAGTAATGCCGATTCGTCTGGGTGGTAAAACACTAGATAAAAAAGTGGTTGTGCTTGCACAATGGGCTGCTGTTGCAGCAATTACATTACTTGTATTGGTTATCGTTTAAGGAGAGTTATCGTGGTAAATCTTAATCCAAAGCGTTCTGACGAACCTGTATGGTGGGGCTTATTCGGTGCTGGCGGCACTTGGTTTGCAATGCTAACACCAGTAACAATCCTTGTTCTTGGTATTTTAGTACCACTTGGCGTGATCGGTCCTGAATCAATGAACTACCTACGTGTTGCTGGTTTTGTAACAAGCATCATTGGTGCATTATTTGTGATTGGTTCAATCTCAATGCCAATGTGGCATGCAATGCACCGTGTACACCATGGTATGCACGATCTTAAATTCCACACAGGAACAGCAGGCAAAATCGCTTGTTATGCTACGGCAGCACTAGCAACCGTTCTTTCTGTTGTGTTTATCTTTATGATCTAATCTGAATTTAGATAAATAAAAAAAGGTTGGCTATCATGCCAACCTTTTTTGTATCTGTAATACCAAATGATATCGACTAGATAATAAAAAAGGCCACCGAAGCGACCTTTTTCTGACGTGTAGTACCAATCTGGATAAGTAGTTAATCACATACCTATTTAGGTTGGTATAAATACCAAGACTACTTGATATTACTTCACACGACCTACGTATTCACCCGTACGGGTATCAACTTTAACTACTTCACCGATAGCGATGAATAGCGGAACACGAACAACAGCGCCTGTTGCTAATGTAGCTGGTTTACCACCAGTACCTTGAGTATCACCTTTCAGACCTGGATCTGTTTCAGTCACTTCAATCTCAACAAAGTTTGGCGGTGTCACTGTAATTGGATTATCATTCCAAAGAGTCACAGTACAAGTGTTGTTTTCTACTAACCATTTAGCCGTGTCACCAACCGATTTAACATCAGCAGCGATTTGCTCAAAGCTTACGCTGTTCATGAAATGGAAGAATTCGCCATCGCTGTACAAGTAGTCAAGTTCTACGTCGACAACATCAGCAAGCTCAAAGCTTTCACCTGATTTAAATGTTTTTTCTAGTGTTTTACCAGAAAGCAATTTGCGAAGTTTTACACGGTTGAATGCTTGGCCTTTACCAGGTTTAACATATTCATTGTCGATAATTGAGCATGGCTCGTTATCAAACATAAATTTCAAACCGCCTTTGAATTCATTGGTACTTACTGACGCCATGATTTCCTCTTAACATCGTTGAGTTATAAATAATGTCACACATAATAACCCGAAATGACGCTCCTGTTGAGCAAAACTGGCTCAAAGAGACCTCAAATGCTATCTCAGATCCTCATCAACTGCTTTCAACTCTAGGGATTGATAGCTCGCCTTGGGAGAAAGGATTAGAAGCGAAAAAGTTATTTGCGTTACGTGTGCCGACAAGTTTTGTCGATCGAATGGAGTTTGGCAACCCTTTTGATCCTTTATTACGCCAAGTATTGCCTTTAGATCAAGAATTCGAAGTACATGACGGATATTCCACCGATCCTCTTGACGAACAAGACAACGAACAACCCGGTCTTCTTCATAAATACAAAAATCGCGTATTACTAATATTGAAAGGGGGCTGCGCGGTAAATTGTCGTTATTGTTTCCGTCGCCATTTTCCTTATGAAGATAATAAAGGCGGAAAATCAGTCTGGCAAAATTCCATCAACTATATTGCAGCGCACCCTGAGCTCAATGAAGTGATTCTTTCTGGTGGCGATCCTTTGATGGCAAAAGACCATGAACTTGAATGGTTAATTCAACATCTCGACAAAGTACCGCATATTAAACGCCTTCGTATTCACAGCCGTTTGCCTGTTGTCATTCCGAATCGAATTACGGATACATTGTGTCGCCTATGTGCAGAGACTCGACTTCAAGTTATTTTGGTTACGCACATCAACCATGCCAATGAAATTAGTCCCTATTTCACAGATAAAATGACGCAACTAAAACAAGCAAACGTCACGTTATTAAACCAAAGCGTATTACTAAAAGACATTAACGACACATCGGAGGCTTTAACTAATTTAAGTGAAGCGCTATTTGATGCAGGGATCTTACCTTACTATCTTCATGTGTTAGACAAAGTGCAAGGTGCTGCACATTTCTTTGTCTCTGATGAAAAAGCGAAAGAATTAATGACAGAGCTAATAGAAAACGTGTCAGGTTATCTTGTACCAACACTAGCAAGAGAGATTGGTGGCCGAAAAAGCAAAACACCACTCGACTTATATTTAGAATAGAGCGATATAAATCGACCTATTTTCCAGATATAAAAAAACCGAAGCTTATACTTCGGTTTTTCTTTTATAACTTAACAGTATTCTAAATTAGAATAACTCTTCCGCTACTTTATAAAGTTCTAGCTTCTCAGGGCGACGCATGTTTTCAATCGCATCGATAATATCGTGATGAACAAGTTGTTCATTTTGGATACCAACACAGCGACCGCCATGACCTTCAACAAGCAACTTAACACCGTAATTACCCATACGAGACGCTAAGATACGGTCGAATGCACCAGGCTGACCGCCACGTTGAATGTGACCAAGAACCGTAGCACGAGTCTCACGACCTGTTTCTGCTTCGATTTCTTTTGCTAATGCGTTTACATCAGTCATCAATTCAGTAATCGCAATGATTGCGTGTTTCTTACCTTTCGCAATACCGTCTTGGATATTTTGAATTAATGCTTCTTTGTTTAACCCCGTTTCAGGTGTAATTACATATTCACAACCACCAGCAATTGCAGCCATTAAAGTCAAATCACCACAGTGACGACCCATAACTTCTACAATAGAAATACGTTGGTGAGAAGACGATGTATCACGTAAACGGTCAATCGCATCAATAACGGTGTTTAATGCCGTTAAGTAACCAATTGTGTAGTCAGTACCCGCAATATCATTATCGATAGTGCCAGGAAGACCGATACATGGGTAACCCATCTCAGTTAACTTCTTAGCGCCCATGTAAGAACCATCACCACCGATAACAATTAAGGCATCAATATCGTGTTTCTTAAGATTTGCGATCGCTTTTTCACGAACAGCCACTTCTTTAAATTCAGGAAAACGTGCTGAACCTAAAAATGTACCGCCGCGGTTGATCATATCAGATACGCTATGGCGCTCTAATTTCTCGATACGATCTTCAACAAGACCTAAGTAGCCATCATGAATACCGAATACTTCTAAACCTTGCGTTAAGGCTGTACGAACAACACCACGAACTGCAGCATTCATACCCGGCGCATCGCCACCACTTGTTAAAACACCAATCTTCTTGACCATGGTTACCCTCTAAATATGGTTGGGAATGACAATTTCAATTTTTAATACAGCAAGTCGACTCCCTAACCAACTCGCCATTAATAATCTGTAATTTTTTTTCTTATGTAAGAGTATTACCATTTTACTGAAAAAGTTCGTTGATTCACATCAGAATCAATCACGACTATTTCATTTTTCTGTTACGAAAAAACAATAATTGCTAATAATACTACTAATTCTTACTGGATCTGTGTTTGATCTTTTCCTGAGTCTAGCACAACTGAAAGTGGGTCTTGATGAATTATAATGTCAGAATGTGGAAATACTGTTAAAAGTTCGTCTTCCACTTTATCTGCAATAATATGTGCTTCGACTAATGGCATTTGATCTGGCAACTCTAAATGCAATTGAATAAATCGAGTTGGTCCGGCTAAACGCGTACGCAAATCATGAATACCTTTTACCCCGTCAACACGACAACACGCTTCTCTTATCTGCTCTAATTCTTCAATCGGCAATTGTCTATCAAGCAATGATTGAATCGCTTCATACGCCATTTTAAACGCACTGATCAATATATAAATGCCGATAATCAAAGCAAAAATAGCATCCGCTTCATGCCAACCATACCAGCTTAACGCAAGCGCCAACATAATGGCCGCGTTCATAAAAAGATCGGTTTTATAATGCAATGAATCCGCAGCAATCGCTTGGCTGCCTGTTTGCTTAACGACCCATTGCTGAACCATGACAAGCCCAAAGGTCAATATGATGGCAAAACCACTCACATAAACACCTAATTCAGGGTTTATTACGTCTTGAGGGCGGAAGAAACGCTCTACGCCATTCAACAATAAAAAACACGCCGAGCCCGAAATAAACATCGCTTGTGCTAATGCCGCCAGTGATTCCGCTTTACCGTGCCCAAAGCTGTGTTCTTCATCTGGTGGCTGAAGCGCGTAACGCACAACCAATAAATTGGTGATAGATGCTGCCATATCAAGTAATGAATCAACCAAAGACGCCAATAAACTTACTGAGCCGGTAACCCACCATGTTCCTAACTTTACTAACATTAAGATAGTCGCAACAATCGTTGCAAGCCAAGCGGCCATGGTTACTAAGGAGGCGTATTTTTTAGTCATGTTTCTTCCATTACTTACAAATCATCCTCTAGTATAAAGATTTAATTCGCTGACCGTTATTCCATTTGTTAATAAATACCTAACAAAATGAAAGCAATAAAAAAGCGAGCCTTTATTATTCATAAAGACTCGCTTTAATTTACTTAAGATTTCGCGTAATTATTTAGCGCAATCTGCCGTGTATTTATCTTGGTTCGCTTTGAATTCTGTTTTTTGTTCTGGTGTTAAAATATTCATCATATCATGGCGTTTTTTCATCATATTAACACGACGATCAATTTGTTTTTCTGACATTTTCTCGGCTAGATTACGAACAGCCGCTTCATCAAAGTTGTCCGCTAAAATAAGATTTTGCATTGCTTCATGGTCAGCTTTCATCTCAGCAGTAGGTTGACGTTTCTCCCCTTTTTTTGCTTTATGTTCTGCTTTACGATCATCACGCATTTTATCTAATTTATCTTCTTGTGCATCGGTTAAATCTAATTCTTTAAACGCTTTTTTATTGGCTTTCATCATACACTTGCCACCGTGCATACCTTCGCCATGCATGCCTTTACCTTTCATTCCGCCTTCATGGTGGCTACCACCAGCAGCGAATGCAGAAGCCGACGCTAAAGAAAGAGGCAGAACAACAGCACCTAAAACTAATTTTTTAATCATATTCATTATGTTATCTCCACGATAGATAGTATTACGGTCAATGGCAGCGCCTTGCTGCTTGGTATGGAGTAATAATAGCTTACGTAAAGTAAAGCTGTGTGCTTGATGCGTAAATCAACGTAAAGGTGATTTTCAACATTGGTATTCATCGCCATATTTGGCGATACTAAGACCATAAGAGATAACTCAGGTGAATAATAATGGCAAAGATTTTATTGGTTGATGATGATGTAGAGCTAACCGCATTATTAAAAGATATTTTAAACTTAGAAGGCTACACCGTTGTCGAAGCCAATAATGGTATTGAGGGATTAAACGCCATTACCGATGATCTTGACCTTATTTTACTTGATATCATGATGCCTAAAATGAACGGCATGGACATGTTACGTAAACTGAGAGAAACCAACGAAACTCCCGTATTGATGCTGACCGCTAAGGGCGAAGAAATTGATCGAGTGATCGGCCTCGAGTTAGGCGCAGATGATTACCTACCAAAGCCGTTCAGTGATAGAGAGCTACTTGCTCGAATTAGAGCAATCTTGCGTCGCACTCAAGGTAAAGCAAAAGAAAATCACACTAATGGCATTAAATATCAAGGTATTGAGATATTTATAGGCAAGCAAGAAGCTTACAGCCATGGGGAATTACTTGATCTGACAGGCACTGAATTTGGGTTACTGGCTCAATTTATACAAAACCCAGGTTCCATTATTTCAAAAGAAGAATTAAGCTTAGAAGTCTTAGGAAAACGCCTTGCACCTTTTGATCGCGCAATTGATATGCACGTCTCTAATCTCAGAAAAAAACTGCCTCCATTAGCTGAAGGAAAACCACGAATTAAAACACTGCGTGGTCGTGGCTACTTATTTGTTGAGGAATAAATAAGGTGAAAAAGTACCTAACCTTTCCCCTACTCTCTAGTCTTTATGGCCGTATTTTTGCCATTTTTTGGCTGACACTGTTACTTGTTCTGATCGGCGTAGTCATTGGACCCAATTTTGATCCTCGTGCTCGCCATGATATTGCCGCCGATCACCTCAGTAAAATGACCCAAATTGCGGCTTATATTACAGGGAAATACTCAGAGAGTGATGATCTTAAAGCCACATTAAAAGAGATCAGCCACAAAGCACACAATCACGACGAGAGCCTCTCTCTGTTTTTTACTACCCCAACAGGCGAAATATTAGATAAACCCAAAGAATTACGAGGCAGAAAAAAAGCCTTATTGAATTTCTTAACTTTATCGGATGATCCCAAGCTTCCACAACAGAAATTGTATGCAAGAACCATGATGGCAGGCCCATTTGATATCGTTATCGCAAAAGAAACGGTTTATATGTACGTCGGACGCTATTGGAAAAAGCCTCCCCCTTTTATTCTTCGAATTCTTGATAGACCAATACAATTACTGCTTGTCACCATGCTAATTAGTACCCCCTTTCTGCTTTGGCTTGCATGGGCATTAAGCCAACCAGCAAGACGATTACAAAAAGCCGCTGAACGCGTTGCTAAAGGTCAATTTGAACAGGATAAACGCTTAGAAAAAGGGCCTAAAGAATTCAGAAAAACAGGACAAAGCTTCAATCAAATGGTCGGCTCATTAAATACCATGATCTCTGGGCAACAGCGCTTATTATCTGATATTTCTCACGAACTGAGATCCCCACTGACTCGACTACGAATGGCAACCGCGCTTGCCACTCGAAAACAAGGGGAAAGCTCAGAATTATCACGTATCGATATGGAAGCAGAACGTCTTGAGCAAATGATATCGGAACTATTAGAGTTGTCTCGAATTCAAGTAAATAGCCATCAAGAACGAGAAGAAACAGACGCGTACTCACTGTGGTTTGATATTTTAGAAGACGCAAAATTTGAAGCGGAACACTTAAACAAAAATCTTACTTATTCAGGCCTTGAAGAAATCGCCGTTTTTGGTAATCCAAACCTGTTAATGAGTGCGGTAGAAAACGTGATTCGAAATGCCATTAAGTATGGCAATGACATCATCACTATTAATTTAACGGAAAACCAAAAAACCATCACCATTCACGTGGATGATAATGGCGAAGGGGTTCCCGATGATGAGCTACAAGACATTTTCAAGCCTTTCTACAGAGTATCTACCGCCCGTGATAGAAGTAGCGGCGGTACTGGTTTGGGACTCGCAATAACAGAAAGTGCGATTCGCCAGCACAACGGGACAATACTCGCGAGTAAAAGTCCTCTAGGTGGATTGCGAATGACAATATCTTTACCAATATCTCATTAATTTAGAGGTAGATGCCTATCTCTCTCAAAAGTGGATGAAAGATAAACACACCATGGATATACTGACACCACTTTCTATTTTATTAAGACAACATTATGTTTGAAATTGCACTATACGAACCTGAAATTGCACCAAATACAGGTAACATTATTCGTTTGTCTGCGAACTGCGGTGCCAACTTGCACTTAATTGAACCATTAGGTTTTGATCTAGAAGAAAAAAAATTACGCCGAGCAGGATTGGACTACCACGATTTAGCTCATGTAAAACGCCATAAAGATTATGCGGCGTTTCTTGATTACTTAGAAAATGAAAGTGAAGGCGAGCACCGTATTTTTGCTTGTACCACCAAAACAACAGGTCACCATACGACACCAAGCTATCAAAAAGGGGACGTTCTATTGTTTGGTCCTGAAACGCGTGGTTTACCCGCAGACTTAATTGATGGCTTACCAATAGAGCAACGTGTTCGTATACCGATGATGGCAGACAGTCGCAGTTTGAACTTATCAAACTCAGTGGCCATCATCGTGTTTGAAGCATGGCGTCAAATGGGCTTTGAAGGCGGACTATAGCTTTTCGTTTCCCACGGTTCAAATACAAAAATAGCCACGATTAAGTGGCTATTTTTTGTCGATATAAACAAGTAATAAAATGAATTAACTTAATCAGAGATTAAATACCATCACCAGACATAAACGTCTGAGACTTACCATTAAATTGTTGATCCATATCTAGAGACGGCATCTCTGAACTAGGGCGACCCACGATTTTGGCCGGAACCCCTGCCACTGTCGTATGAGGTGGAACCGCTTGAAGCACAACAGAACACGAACCAATCTTCGCACCGACACCAACTTCAATATTACCTAAAATCTTAGCGCCTGCACCAATCATAACCCCTTGACGGATCTTAGGATGACGATCACCACACTCTTTGCCAGTACCACCTAGCGTTACGTCTTGAAGGATAGAAACATCGTTCTCAACCACAGCCGTTTCGCCGATAACAATGCCCGTAGCATGGTCAAACATGATCCCTTTACCAATGGTAGCCGCAGGGTGAACATCCACTTGGCATGCAACAGAAATTTCATTCTGTAAGTAGGTTGCTAACGCTATTCGTCCTTGTTTCCATAGCCAGTTTGAAACACGATAACCTTGCAGCGCGTGATAACCTTTTAGGTACAATAAAGGCATTGAGTACATTGAAACCGCAGGATCTCGAGTTACCGTCGCACAAATATCGCACGCGGCCGCATCCGTAATACTTGGGTCGGAGGCGAACGCCTCTTCCACCACTTCACGAACCGCCATTGCAGGCATTGAAGCCGTGGCTAATTTATTCGCAAGAATGTAACTTAACGACGCCGCTAAATTTTCATGTTTAATGATGGTGGCATGATAAAAGCTTGCAAGTATGGGTTCTTGCTCAGATTGCTCGCGCGCTTCCTGAACAATTTTTTCCCATACTTTGTGTTTCTTACATTCATTCATCTTCATACCATCCTTGAATTACGATTCTGATTTTTTGTCGCGTGCTAATAAATCCTGCGCAGCAACTCTTGCATCTTTCCCTTGATACAATACTTGATAAATTTGCTCAACTATAGGCATTTCAACACCCATTCGTTCTGCAAGTAAAAATACTTCTTTGGTATTTCTATAGCCTTCGACTACTTGGCCTATCTCTTCTTGTGCACTATCAACATCACCACCTTTACCTAACGCTAAACCAAAGCGACGGTTACGTGATTGATTATCGGTACAAGTAAGAACAAGATCACCAAGACCAGCCATCCCCATAAAGGTTTCCGCTTCAGCGCCTAATGCCACACCTAAACGGGTCATTTCTGCCAAGCCACGAGTAATTAATGCCGTACGTGCATTTGCACCAAAACCAATGCCATCAGACATACCTGCCCCAATCGCGATCACGTTTTTCACAGCACCGCCAAGTTGCATTCCAGTGAAGTCATTATTCGCATACACACGGAACGTTTTTGAACAGTGAATTTTCTCTTGAAGATCTTTCACAAATTGCTTATCAGGAGACGCCACAGCAATCGCGGTTGGCATACCAGAAGCAAGTTCTTTAGCAAAAGTAGGTCCAGATAAGACAGCCAGAGAGTGTGATTCACCCAATGCTTCTACTGCCACTTCTTTTAATAAACGACCTGTTTCAGGCTCAAGCCCTTTTGTCGCCCAACACACACGAGAATCTTCACGTAGAAACGGTTTCACATTACCTAGCACTAATCCAAACACATGACTTGGCACAACCACCAATAAATCACGACTTGCTTGAACGGCTTTTTCTAAATCAGTTTCCATAAATAATGACGGTGGAAAAACAACACCAGGCAGAAATTCTTCATTCGCACGATCAGCGTCTAAACGATCCATATGCGCTTTCTCGTGTCCCCATAAAATGACTTTTGCGCCATTACGAGCTAACGAAATTGCCAGCGATGTACCATAAGAACCGGCACCAAGTACGGTCATAGAAATATCAGAGTAATCGTTTTGTGTTGTCATTGTGACCATCCAAAAACTGGTATCAAAAGATACTAGGGTAATAAAAACAAAATGCACTTGTTATCAAAATATAGGAGCTATAGAAGATATAGAAACCATATTAGATAAAAAAGTGCATTTATTCTCTACAAATCAGTCAATAGTGAAAAAATCATTAACTGGTTTTCTTCAAAAATTACGCTTCAGCGGGTGCTTCTGCGGTTTCTGAAGCTTGGTTTTGTAGGTAATTCATAAACAATGCGTCAAAGTTAACAGGCGCAAGGTTAAGTTGTGGGAACGTACCTTTAACCACTAGGCTAGAGATCGTTTCACGAGCGTATGGGAAAAGAATGTTCGGGCAGAATGCACCTAGACAATGTGCTAGCTGAGCTTCTTCCATTTGACCAGCAGTAAAGATACCACCTTGTTGAACTTCACATAAGAATGCAGTTTCTTCTTCGTTTTTAACCGTTACAGTTAAACGTAAGATTACTTCGTAAACACCTTCACCAAGTTCACGACTTTGAGTATCAAGATCCAGTTTAACGTCTGGATTCCACTCTTTTTGGAACATGTTTGGAGAGTTAGGCGCTTCAAAAGAAACATCTTTTAAGAAGATACGTTGAATTGCAAAGTTTTGTTGTTCTTGTTGTGCTGCTTCAGCCATGGGAAAGTCCTTTATATCAATAAGTATGAACGCAGAATAACGATGTCATGCCACTCTGCATTCGTAATATCCAAAAAATGAGCCAGATATCACATCAAAATGAATTAGTTGTCTAGGAATTCGACAATTACTTTTTGCCTTTAACTAACGGTAAGTTAGCTTCATTCCAAGAGATCAAACCGTTTTTAAGCAGTTTAACTTGCTCAAAACCTGCTTTATGCAAATCATTTGCAGCAGCTTGAGCTGTTTGACCCGTCTTACATACAACAATAATTGGGGTAGTTTTTGAGTTTTCAAGACCTGCTAAGTTACCCGCTTTGATGTCGCTTGGTAAAATGTGACGTGCATCCGTAATGTGGCCTGATTTGAATTCGTCTTTAGAACGAACATCAACAACGATCGCGTTTTCACGGTTCATTAACGTTGTTGTTTGTGCTGAATCAACTTCTTGGTAGCCCGCTGTTTTTTGTTTAACTACGTTCTGAAGTAACGCAACAACAATACCAATCCATACAACAGCTAAAATCATGTTGTTGGTTACAAAATCGATGATTGACGTTTCCATATTCTATTCTCTGATTTTTAAGGCAACTCCGTATCATAAGATATCATCATTACCATGGGCTCTAAAATTAAGGCGAAAGTATACCTTAGCGTATCTTCATAGACTAGTAAGGATAAAGAAACAGCGTTATACAAAGAAAATGCTGTGATATTGGTTTTACAATTGAGACCAAACACCAACTCTGCCTAGTCAGAGTCCCCTCTATCTGAAATAATGCAACGATGAACATATACTCTTTAACTAAGCCTTTTTCTTGTCGTCAATTCTGTACGACAGCTTTACTGTGCCTGATGATTTCAATCCCTGCGACTGCCCATGCAAATGACGCAGAGTTAAAAGGAATGAAACAAGAAATATCTCGTCAAAGCACAGTATTAAACAAACAGAAAAAAGAGTTATCTAGCCTTCAAAGAAGTCTTAAAAAACACGAAGTCTCTATTGCGAGTGCCTCGACTAAAATCCGTAACGCAGAAAGTGAATTATCAAGCCTAAAACAATCGATAACGACACTTAAGCAACAACAATCTGAATTGACTCAACAACAGATTGGACAGACAGAAGTACTCAAAGACCTGCTCGTTAACTATTATCTCATCAGTCGAAATAATCAACTGTCTAACGTTCTCAGTGGTGATGACGTGACAAAAGTTGACCGCATGACTCAATATGCACAACGATTATCAGAAGCTCGTGTCGGCGCTATTTCTCAACTTGAATTTACAACCGTACAACTTGAGGAAAAAGAAGCTGCCCTCATTAAGCAGCAGCAGCGTCAAAGTGAGTTAGTCGCTCAATATAAAAAAGAGAAATCGACCCTACAAGGTTCTCAGAATAAACGTCAACAAACCGTTTCAAGTATCAAAAAACGTATTTCAAACGAAAACGGATACTTAAATGAGCTTCAACAAAATGAAAAACGTTTAAAAGTTGCCATCGCAAAAGCAAAAGCTCAAAACAATGTACCGATGGATGGATTAGCCCGTCAAAAAGGTCGTCTACCTTGGCCTGTGAGTGGTGCAAAAACATTGCACAGCTTTGGTACTAAACAAACCGGACAATTAACCTGGAAAGGAATGGTTCTTGCGAGTGATTACGGCCAACCCGTAAAAGCGGTCTACTCTGGTAAAGTGGTCTTTGCTGATTGGTTACGTGGCTATGGCTTGATGGTATTGATTGATCACGGTAAAGGTGACATGACGCTATATGGTTACAACCAAAGTTTAATGAAGAAAGAAGGCGATAAAGTGAAAGCAGGAGAAACCATTGCGGTGGTTGGTGATAGTGGTGGTCAAGACAGACCTTCATTGTACTTTGAAATCCGTCGTAACAGTAAAGCACAAAACCCTCGTTCTTGGTTAAGACGCTAATAGAAAAAATTTATCCATTAAAAAAGCCGCGTTATCGACGTCTATTTATAGAGAGTGATAACGCGGCTTTTTTTATTTCATTATTTCATTATTTCAATGTTTTATTCGGATCGTCTTCTTTACGTTGAAACTCACCTTCAAACACATCGCCCTGTTGATCCTGCTGATTCGCTTGACCAAATGGGTCATGTTGACCAAAACCAGCATGGAAGCCACCTTGCGAACCACCAAGGCCATTCACTTTTACACGACTCATGATTTGTTTTGCAAGCATTGCACGTGGGGCTGGTAATAAAATCAACATTCCTAACGCATCCGTCATAAAGCCGGGAGTCAGTAATAAAACACCAGATACGGCAAGCATAACGCCTTCAACAATTTGTTGTGCTGGCAATTCACCTTGCTGCATTTTTGATTGAACAGACATTAACGTTTGAATGCCTTGGCTACGAACCAGAGATGCCCCAACAAAGGCAGTGATTAGCACTAACGCAATCGTCGGCCACATTCCGATCATGCCTCCTACTTGCACAAATAAGGCAATTTCAATGATAGGAACAAAAATAAACATCACTAATAAAATAGGAAACACGGTTCACCTCAATAGGGTTCAATATAGTAGTCGTAGTGTAGCAGGCCTTATGACCTATTCACTTTTTCTTTCTCTATTATAATAGATGCGGCACATCAACTCTCTTTTCAAGAAAAAAGACTGTAAAAGAATGTAAACAGCCATCAATTTCATTAACTCAAGTAGCAGTTATATAACCTATAAAGTAAAGATATTAACAACTAATGAGAGCATTATCTCAATTTGAAATATTTTGCAAAAACTAGACTATAAAAGTGATCAACTTAACACTTTTACCCCTAAAGAGGTGTATGATAACTTCAAAACAAGGCATCAGGTACGATATTGATCACTTCTGACGAACGGACTCTACTCGCAGGCATGGTCACTTGGAAAGAATCCAATAATTAAAATATAGAACCTTAAAGGCTTACTATGACTCAGATGCTTGATTTAGAAAAAACAAATACCGCAACTCGTATTGAAGAAGATTTACTAGGTGAACGCCACGTTCCCGCTGAAGCTTATTACGGCATTCATACTCTTCGTGCGATGGAAAACTTTAACATTTCAAACGTCACTATCTCTGATGTTCCAGAATTAGTTCGTGGCATGATCTACACGAAAAAAGCAGCCGCTTTAGCAAACAAAGAATTAGGTGCTATTCCTTCACAAGTTGGTGAGTACATCATCAAAGCATGTGACTTAATTCTTGAAACTGGCAAATGCATGGATCAGTTCCCATCAGATGTATATCAAGGTGGCGCTGGTACCTCTGTAAACATGAACGCAAATGAAGTTATCGCAAACGTTGCTCTTGAACTTATGGGCAAAGAGAAAGGCGAATACGACATCATTAACCCTAACGATCACGTTAACCGCTCTCAATCAACTAACTGTGCATACCCAACGGGTTTCCGTGTTGCTGTATACAACAGCATGATGAAATTGATTGAAGCGATAGAATACCTAAAAGGTGCATTCGATCTTAAAGATCAAGAATTCCGTAACGTTCTAAAAATGGGTCGTACTCAACTTCAAGATGCAGTTCCAATGACAGTAGGTCAAGAATTCCACGCTTGGGGCGTATTGCTTAAAGAAGAAGTGAAAAACCTTAATTACACAGCGCAACTTCTTTTAGAAGTAAACATCGGTGCAACTGCTATCGGTACTGGCTTAAACGCGGCGACTGGTTACCAAGAAGCGGCAGTTCGTCATCTAGCTGAAGTAACGGGTCTAGAATGTGTTGCTGCTGAAGATTTAATCGAAGCGACTTCTGACTGTGGTGCTTACGTAATGATCCACGGTTCACTAAAACGTACTGCGGTTAAATTATCTAAAATCTGTAATGATTTACGTCTTCTTTCTTCTGGCCCTCGTGCTGGTTTCAATGAATTGAACTTACCTGAGCTTCAAGCTGGTTCTTCAATCATGCCTGCAAAAGTAAACCCAGTAATTCCAGAAGTTGTAAACCAAGTATGCTTCAAAGTAATTGGTAACGATACAACAGTGACTTTCGCTGCTGAAGCAGGCCAACTGCAATTAAACGTAATGGAACCTGTTATTGGTCAAGCCCTATTCGAATCTATCGAAATCTTGAAAAATGCATGTGTAAACCTACGTGACAAATGTATCGACGGTATCACGGTAAACAAAGAAGTATGTGAAGCTCACGTATTTAACTCTATCGGTATCGTTACATACCTAAACCCATTCATTGGCCACCACGAAGGTGACATTGTTGGTAAAATTTGTGCAGAAACAGGCAAAAACGTTCGTGATGTAGTTCTTGAGCGTGGCCTACTAACAGAAGAGCAATTAGATGACATCTTCTCAGTTGAAAATCTAATGCACCCTCAATACAAAGCAAAACGTTACGATTAATTCATAACACCTCAAATAGCGAGCTCTCTGAAGCTCGCTTTTTTTATCTTCTTAATATTTTATTAATAAAACACTCAAGTAATCATTCATCTTTTTATTGAATTGGTATATACACACCCAATAAAAATCTGAATAACTATTTTAATTTTAAAACTGGAGTTACATATGATTGCTGTACAGCTTCTTGTCGTACTGCTGTTCATCTATTTAGGTGCGCGTATCGGTGGTATTGGTATCGGATTTGCGGGTGGTGCGGGCGTTCTTGTCTTAACCATGATATTGGGTTTAGACGCAGGTTCTATTCCTATCGATGTGATTTTAATCATCATGTCTGTAATCACGGCTATTGCAGCAATGCAAGTGGCTGGTGGTATGGATTGGTTGGTTGATTTAGCAGAACAATTTTTACGTAAAAATCCAAAACGCATTACTTTCTATGCACCGATAGTGACTTATTTCATGACCATGCTAGCAGGTACCGGTCACACGGCATTCTCAACCCTTCCTGTTATTGCAGAAGTGGCGAAAGAACAAGGTGTCCGTCCATCTCGCCCACTTTCTATTGCTGTTGTTGCTTCTCAAATAGCAATCACTGCCTCTCCAATCTCAGCGGCGGTTGTCTTTTTCTCGGGTATTCTTGAGCCACTAGGTGTGGATTACTTAACGCTATTAGCAGTATGTATTCCATCAACATTCTTAGCGTGTATGGTTGGTGCATTTGTTGCTAACTTCCTAGGCTGTGAATTAAAAGATGATCCTGTTTATCAAGAGCGCCTTGCAAAAGGCCTCGTCAAAATGAATGGCTCTGGTAAACGTGAAATTTTACCGACAGCAAAAATCTCGGTTTATATTTTCTGTGTTGCCATCGTAGCCGTTGTTGCTTATGCAACGATGATCAGTGGCAGTGTGGGTCTTATTGAGCACCCAACCATTGGCCGAAATGAAGCAATTATGGCGCTAATGCTAACAGCAGCGGCCGCTATTGTTACTTTCACAAAGATTGATGCCTCTCAAATTGCAAACGCCGCTACATTCAAATCAGGCATGAGCGCGTGTGTGTGTGTTCTTGGTGTAGCATGGCTTGGTGATACATTTGTGTCTTCTCACATTGGTGAGATCAAAGAATTCTCTGCTGAGATCCTTGCACAATACCCGTGGATGCTAGCGGTTGTTTTATTCTTTGCTTCAATGTTGCTTTACTCTCAAGGCGCGACAACAACGGCATTAATGCCTGCTGCATTGGCAATCGGTGTTGCACCTATCACTGCCGTTGCTTCTTTTGCTGCGGTAAGTGCATTGTTCGTTCTTCCTACTTATCCAACGCTTCTGGCGGCGGTTGAAATGGATGACACCGGCTCAACACGTATTGGTAACCTTGTATTCAACCACCCATTCTTCATCCCAGGTGTTGCAACGATTTCTACTTCTGTTGCTCTAGGTTTCTTATTTGGTGGAATTATTCTTTAATTAAGAAGACTCAAACATCCCCTTCAATGGCAGCTAATTTAGCTGCCATTTTTTATATCTCAATAATCGATTTAAAGAGGAAAAATCTCAAAAAACGGATCATAGATGTTAGTGCGAATTGATATTATACTTGCTGAACTCTTGACCATTTCGATAGTCATATCCGTATCTATTTTTATAAAGACTCCCACATGACGAATTTACTCCGATTTAGAGCCGCCCTTTTATCATTTTTCATTTTATTTACGTCCTTTGCACCCCAAGCGGTTGCAGCTTTTGATTTAACTAAACTACAAAATCAACAAGACTCTTCTTTTGTGACCGTAAATGAAGCCTTCCCATTCAATTTCATGCAACAAGGGGATCGCGTCTATTTAGATTGGCAAGTAAAACCTGATTATTACTTATATCAGCAGCGTATTTCAGTCTCAGCGCATGATGCTAAAATTGCCGACTTAGTCATGGAACAAGGCACCCCTCATAACGATGAATTTTTTGGTGATGTTAATATCTACACCAAGCCATTGACCATCACTGTGCCACTCATCTCAGTCGATAAAGATGCAGAGCTAACCGTTCGTTATCAAGGGTGTGCAAAAGCAGGATTCTGTTATCCACCAGAAATCCGTAAAATCCCATTATCCATGCTCACAGCCTCAAGCTCATACCAAAACGAAACGGCGAATACTCATGTGGTAGCCAAAAGCGAAACCGCACCAGTGAGCGTAGAAAAAGCGACATCACCATCGGTAAATACTCTAAATACCGCTGGTATTCAACAACCAAAAAATCAAACTCAGCAGCAAGCGCTTGCAAGCGATCTAGGTGATGCTTGGTGGACTCCGTTTTTATTCTTAGCGTTAGGTATTGGTCTTGCGTTTACTCCTTGTGTGTTACCTATGTACCCTATTTTAACGGGCATTGTTTTAGGTGGCGGTAAACTTTCTCACGGTAAAGCCTTCAAACTGTCTTTTGTCTATGTTCAAGGCATGGCTCTTACCTACACTTTACTTGGGTTAGTGGTTGCTTCTGCCGGTCTACAATTCCAAGCAGCATTACAACATCCTTACGTTCTTATTGGTTTGAGTGTGATGTTTGTGCTGTTGGCACTGTCCATGTTTGGTGTTTACACCATTCAATTACCAAGCAGCTTACAAACCAAATTAAACGACATCAGTAACCAACAAAAAGGCGGTAACTTAGGTGGCGTATTTGCGATGGGTGCAATCTCTGGTTTAGTGTGCTCACCATGTACAACTGCACCATTGTCTGGTGCGTTACTTTATGTCGCAAAAAGTGGGGACTTACTAACAGGCGCTGTTGCGTTGTATGCCTTAGCGATTGGTATGGGGATCCCATTAATTTTAGCCGCAGTATTTGGTAATAAGCTGCTACCAAAAGCAGGCGTATGGATGACGTATGTGAAAACCCTATTTGGTTTTATTCTTCTCGCGGTTCCAGTCTTCTTATTAGAGCGAATTCTTCCTCATAACATCACGCCATTTATTTGGTCTGCTCTTGGGATCGTAGCATTTGGTTGGTTATATCATGTCAAAGCAACGATGCCCCAATCATGGAAAACAAGTGTTGCTGGTATCATCGCTATCTTGGGTATTGTCGGCTCAGCGATTCCTGTCATCGATGCTATATCAGGGAAAACATCGAGCCAAGTTGCCACTACTCAAACAGTGACCTTTAAGCGCATCTCTACTATTGATGAATTAAACAAAGAACTTGAGGTAGCAAAAATTCAAGGAAAGCCTGTGATGCTCGATTTCTATGCAGATTGGTGTGTCGCTTGTAAAGAATTTGAAAAATACACCTTTCATGATGAAAACGTCGAACCGTTACTATCCAACTTTATTTTGTTGCAAGCCGATGTCACCAAAAACAGCCCAGTTGATATTGAATTATTAAAACAACTTAAAGTGTTAGGTTTACCTACCATCGATTTTTGGAATGCAAATGGCGATTATTTATCAGACTCTCGCCTTACGGGATTCATGAAAGCAGAGCCGTTTATTCAGCATTTGCAACAAAATGTGAGCTTGGTTGAATAATTTTGCTCCTTTATTGACCAAAATCATTAGCATTACGAAGACACTTATTTTACAATGCGAATTAACGCAATTAAGCGAACAATTACATTAATTTTTTGAGGTATATGATGAGACTTATTCCATTAAACCAAGCAGAACAAGTAGGCGCATGGTCAGCACAACACATTGTTAACCGCATCAATGAGTTTAACCCAACAGCAGATCGTCCATTTGTTCTTGGTCTTCCTACTGGTGGAACTCCTCTTAATACTTACAAAAAGCTAATTGAACTGTACAAAGCAGACAAAGTAAGCTTTAAGAACGTAGTAACATTCAACATGGATGAGTACATCGGTCTTGATACAAATCACCCAGAATCTTACCGTACTTTCATGTTTGAAAACTTTTTCAACCATGTTGATATCCAAGAAGAAAACATTAACCTTCTAAACGGTAACACTGACAACCACGAAGAAGAATGCCAGCGTTACGAAGACAAAATTAAGTCTTACGGCCGCATTAACTTGTTCATGGGTGGTGTTGGTAACGACGGTCATATCGCATTTAACGAACCAGCTTCATCTCTAGCATCTCGTACTCGTATCAAAACACTAACTGAAGATACTCGTATTGCTAACTCTCGTTTCTTCGACGGCGATATTGCTCAAGTACCTAAGTACGCATTAACTATCGGTGTTGGTACTCTGCTTGATTCTGCTGAAATCATGATCCTAATTACTGGCCACAACAAAGCACTTGCTCTACAAGCTGCTGTTGAAGGTTCTGTAAACCACATGTGGACAGTATCAGCACTTCAAATTCACCCTAAATCAGTGATCGTTTGTGATGAAGCATCACAACAAGAATTGAAAGTGAAAACAGTTAAATACTTTAAAGAACTAGAAGCTGAAAACATTAAGCACGTTTAATCTTCTGCTTTATACATCGCAAAAAGGAGAACTTATGTTCTCCTTTTTTTATGTCTATTTTTTGGATTATCATTTCAACACCACTCCACATTTAACCACTCACATCATATTCTTTTTTTATTCTCACGATCTTTTACCTCCAAAATACGCTTCAAATTCCACGCATACAAAAAACACCTTCTAATTGAAAGCACCCACAAACAAAAAACAGAGTCGTAAAATGGAAATAAAGCAAATGAAGGATAATACTTAAGAGGCAGTTTTATTCGTAATAAAATTTCAGTTTACAAGCAACGAAATTAAACGATTTAATTCGAAGCGTAAATAAAAGATGAAAACGTGAAGCAAATCACTTTGATGTTTAATTATTTAAATTCAAATTCAACATTCGTGACAAGGGTCACTATTTCTTACTTGAGAGAATCTCTACAAACGAGATCTTGATCGGCAAATAGTAATTGACAAGGTTGGATTTTATTTTTTGTAGTAAATTTTCAATACGTTAATGCAACGAAGATCTACTTTATTTATTGCAGATGGAGTGAAAACGTGACTTGATTCACGAATTTCCCGTTATCGGTTCAATTAAAAAATCTATGGTAAATTATGTCTGTACTTAGAAATTAACCAATGACTTTGGCGAGTCATTTTTAGACAGTTTAATAAAAACCTCAAACGGGGAATCACTCATGATATCACCAGATGCAAAGATCAAGATACAAAATTTTGGTCGTTTTTTATCAAATATGGTAATGCCTAACATTGGTGCGTTTATCGCATGGGGCTTTATCACAGCTTTATTTATTCCTACTGGTTGGATCCCTAACGAAGAGTTAGCGAAACTAGTTGGCCCAATGATTACTTATTTACTTCCACTGCTTATCGGTTATACCGGGGGTAAATTAGTGGGAGGCGAACGTGGTGCCATTGTTGGTGCAATTACCACTATGGGTGTGATTGCTGGTACTGATATTCCAATGTTCATGGGCGCAATGATGGTGGGTCCTATGGGCGGCCTAGCGATTAAACTGTTCGACCAAAAAGTCGATGGTAAAATCAAAAGCGGCTTTGAAATGCTAGTTAACAACTTTTCTGCCGGCATCATTGGTATGTTGTGTGCAATTGTTGCTTTCTTCTTCATTGGTCCTTTTGTTAAGGTCTTATCTGCGGGTCTTGCTGGGGGGGTTAACTTCTTAGTCGATGCAGGTCTTCTGCCTTTAACTTCTATTTTTGTTGAACCAGCAAAAATTCTATTCCTGAACAACGCCATTAACCACGGTATCTTTTCTCCTCTAGGTATCCAACAGGCAAACGAAACTGGCCAATCTATCTTCTTCTTAATTGAAGCAAATCCAGGACCTGGCTTAGGTATTCTTCTTGCTTATATGTTCTTTGGTAAAGGCACAGCAAAACAAACCGCTGGTGGTGCATCTATCATTCACTTCTTTGGTGGTATTCACGAAATTTACTTCCCATACATTCTTATGAACCCGCGCTTAATTCTTGCAGCGATTGCAGGTGGCATGACAGGGGTATTCGTTCTAACTCTGTTTAATGCAGGTATGGTTGCTCCAGCATCTCCAGGCTCTATCTTTGCCATCTTACTATTGACACCTAAAGCCTCTGCGCTTGGCGTTATCTGTTCAATTTTATCTGCTACTGCCGTTTCATTTACTGTTGCCGCAATCCTAATGAAAACTCAAGCGACATCAGATGAAGATGACGGAACATCACTCGATGATGCGACATCAAAAATGCGTAATATGAAATCTGATTCAAAAGGTCAACCTTCTGGTATGACTGCTGAAAAAAGTAACTCAACAAAATTCAATAACATCCAAAAAATCATCGTAGCGTGTGACGCTGGCATGGGGTCAAGTGCAATGGGTGCAGGTCTGCTTCGCAAAAAAGTACAAGCAGCAGGCTTAAAAATCAGCGTAACAAACTGTGCTATCAATAACTTACCTACGGATGTCGATATTGTGATTACTCATAAAGATTTAACGGACCGTGCACGTAAGCACGCAGAAAACGCAGAGCATATTTCATTAACGAATTTCTTAGATAGCCATATCTATAACGATTTAATCGCTCGTATCATGGCTTCTACTTATCCAGAAGCGGCAAATGATGATGAGATGCCTCAAGTTTCTCCAGTGGCAGCAAATGACGATTTCTTTGAACCACAAAATGCACACCCTTTCCAAATCGAGTCAAAAAACATCCATCTTGGATTAACATGTAAAACGAAAGAAGAAGCCATTCAATACGCAGGAGAGCAACTCGTTTCTCTGGGTTATGCTGAACCAGAATATGTATCGGCGATGTTTGATCGTGAAAAACTGGTCTCCACTTACCTTGGCGAATCTATTGCCGTACCACATGGAACAATAGAGGCCAAAGACCGAATAATCAAAACAGGCATTGTTATCTGTCAGTACCCATCAGGTGTTCAATTCACTGAAGACGGTGATGATATCGCTAAATTGGTTATTGGTATTGCTGCAAAAAATGATGAACACATTCAAGTAATTACTGCAATTACGAATGCACTTGACGAACCTGGTGCCATCGAAAAACTAACATCGACTAACAGCGTTAGTGAGGTTTTAGAGATTCTTTCAGGCGAACAAGCAGCATAAGTATTTAGTACCAATAAGAAGTCAGCTTTACCCCTATAGGGCTGGCTTCCTCCTAATATAAAATTGAAGGTAATTATTATGAAAGCAGTACATTTTGGCGCAGGTAATATCGGTCGTGGTTTTATTGGTAAAGTTCTTTCTGATTCAAACGTCGCTGTTACATTCGCAGATGTTGATGCACCGTTAGTTGATCAACTTTGTCATGACCAATCATACAAAGTAAAAGTCGTTGGGTCTAAATGCCAAATCGACACAGTTACTCATGTAACTGCCGTAAACTCAACCAGTGACGACGTTATTGAGCGTATTGTACACACCGATTTAGTGACAACCGCGGTTGGCCCTAACGTATTAAATATTATTGCAAAAACCATCGCAAAAGGTCTAACCAAACGTTTTGAAGCCAACAATGAATCACCACTTAATATCATTGCTTGCGAAAATATGGTTCGAGGTACTACTCACCTTAAAAATGAAGTGTACTCTCATCTTGACGACTCTTTTCATGCACGTTGTGACGAATTAGTTGGTTTTGTTGATTCTGCGGTTGACCGTATTGTTCCACCATCAGAAGCGGCCAATGACGATTTACTTGAAGTCACCGTTGAAAGTTTTAGCGAATGGATTGTTGATGAAAAACAATTCAAAGGTGGCGTACCTAATATTGCTGGAATGGAAAAAACAGACAATCTAATGGCGTTTGTTGAGCGCAAACTCTTCACTTTAAATACCGGTCATTGCATTACGGCTTATCTTGGTGCATTAAAAGGCCATGAGACCGTACGTGACGCGATTCAAGACCCTGAAATTAGAACCGAAGTAAAAGCCGCAATGGAAGAAAGTGGGGAAGTGCTCATTCGTCGCTACGGTTTTGATAAAGAATTACATGCTGCCTATATCGAAAAAATCTTAGGCCGATTTGCGAATCCGTATTTACGAGATGAGATTGATCGCGTTGCCCGTCAGCCAATTCGTAAATTAGGTGAAAATGATCGCCTAATCAAACCGTTATTAGGTACAATCGAATACGGAATTGAAAATAAAACACTATTAAAAGGCATCGCTGCCGCATTTAAATACGTAAATGACACAGATCCACAAGCAGTAGAGCTACAAACTCGCTTACAGGAATCTGGCTTAAAAGCGACACTAGCGCATTACACCGGATTAAATGAAAACAGTGCAGAAGCGAAAAAGATTGAAGCAATCTTTACGACATTAAACTAATAAGAAACAGTTAGAGAGGCGTAATGCCTCTCTCTTTTATGGCTATTTTATGACAGAAGTAATAAACGAATCTAACATCATTGAACGACTAGACGATGCACCTTCTGTGCGTGGTTTTTTCATCATTGCTGTCGATATTCTTAATGAATCTATCGACGGGTTAATCCAACGTATTTTTCGTAAAGATGACTTCGCAGTTCAATCCGTGATCGGCCCATTACTTCAAGATTCAGGTCCACTCGGCGATTTAAACGTAAGGTTAAAGCTTCTTTTTGGCTTAGGTGTATTACCCAATAATACCTATCATGATATTGAAGGCTTAATTCAACTTCGTAATAAATTAAACGCTGAAATGAATGAATTTCAATTTACCGATCCACAAGTAATCACACCGATAAACTCACTTCATTTAGTTAAAAGAATGGGAATGATTCAACTAGAAATCACCCCAATGAATGACGACACCGACCTGATGTTCTATCAAATGCAAATAGATCGACAAAAACAAATGATCCGTTCTGGTCTGTCATTAGCAATTGTCGATATTTGTGCAGAATTACAGAAAGAAAGTCCATTTTAATGATTTAATCTCTATTAACGTCATTCTGTATTTTTAGGTAATTTAATTGATATCAGCGTAGATAGAAGCAAGAAACCGAAAGATACCCACAGACACGCGGCAAAACCTGCCACTTGAAAGACTAGTCCAGATAAAATCGTTCCGATCAAACGCCCCATCGCATTCGCCATATAGTAAAAGCCAACGTCCATAGAAACACCATCGCCTTTGGCGTAACTCACAATTAAATACGAATGCAGTGATGAGTTAATCGCAAAGACAGCGCCAAAAATCAACAAACCAATCACGATAGTATATTCAGCCTGCCATTCAATTTGGACTAAATACGCAATAATCCCCGTGATTATCGTTAACAGCGCAACCCAATGTAATGCCACTCTGCCATCAGGGGTTTGACCTTCTTTTTTACCTGTTATCTTAGGAGCAAATCCTTGAACAACCCCATAAGCACTAACCCACAATGCTAAAAAACCACCCACTAAAGAGTGATCCCAACCAAACACACTGCCTAAATAAATCGGTAAAGCGACGACAAACCAAACATCTCTTGCACCAAACAAAAATAAACGTGCCGCTGATAACCGATTAATCTGTTCTGATTTTGAAAATAACTGCGTAAATTTAGGTTTGGACTTTGCTTTTCCCATGTCACCATCAAGCAACATTACGCTACCAAGAAAAACAGCAAAAAGAACCGCTGCCATCCCAATAACGGCAAGCTGAAATCCAACCGTCGTTAATAGTAATCCACCTAAAAAGAACCCGGCCCCTTTAAGCGCATTTTTAGAACCCGTAAGAATCGCTATCCACTTATAAAGCGCCCCTTCTTGATCGCTAGGCACTAATGTTTTAATCGCACTTTTTGCACTCATCTTATTCAGATCTTTAGCAATACCAGATAATGCCTGTGCTGCCATCACCCATGGGATAGTTAACCAAACACTCGGTAATGCCAGCATCAATAATGCAAAAACTTGCATTATCAAACCCACATTCATGGTTTTATTTAGCCCTAGCCGAGCCCCTAACCACCCTCCGAGTAAATTCGTTACGACACCAAAAAATTCATAAAATAAAAAGAGAGAAGCAATGGCTAAGGTGCCGTAACCTAAATCATGAAAATACAGCACCACCAACATACGCAATGCGCCATCAGTAATGGTGAAATTCCAATAATTAAACGTCACCAACATATACTGTCGAACGTTATGACTAAATTGAGAAAACATAATAGAAAACCTAATAAAATGAAAAGACCTTAAAACGAAAAAAACAATATTAAGGTCTTTGTTAATACAGATTATTTGTGAGCAATAAAATCAATGTATTCAATTTGCACAGGCTTAGTGAAAGCCCCCGGACGTAACGCTTGAACTTGCTGTTTAATTACATCCAAATCCCAGCCTAAATCCAACAGTAAATGCCCAGCAAGTAATCCTGTACGACCAGATCCCCCCATGCAATGCATTGCTACTTTGCCATTGCTTTCTACCACTTGTTGCAGCTCAGGCGTTGCTAATTTCCATTGTTTTGCAAATTCATCCCCCGGTGCACAATCATCTTCAATGGGAAGATAAAACCATTTCATCCCTAGACGTTGTACCTCTTCACCAAGAGAGCCTACGCCTTTTTCGGTAAGTTCATCTTGGTTTAACGCCGTGGCAATGGCTTCTACACCTTGTGCTTTTAATTGCGTTAGAGATTCGATTAATTCAACGCCCTTAGTTCCCGGACAAGGCGTTAAAATCAACGCGCCATGAGTGCCAGAAACCGGTAATTCCCAAGTTGGATGCGTCATTATAAAACCTCTTAAAGTTAAGCTAAGCCAACAGTACGAACGAGTTCAGCAGTACGCGTCGCATACCCCATTTCATTGTCATACCATGCATAGATTTTTACCATTCGCTTACCTACAAGCATGGTAGATAACGCATCAACAATGGTTGAACGTTGGTCACCTTTATAGTCAATCGATACTAATGGGCGATCTTCGTAACCTAAAATACCTTTTAGATCACCATAAGCCGCTTCCTTCAATAACTGATTTACTTCTTCAGCCGTTGTGTCTCTTTTCACTTCAAAAACAATGTCCGTCAAGGACGCATTCGCTAAAGGAACTCGAACTGCATGACCATTAATTTTGTTTTCTAATTCAGGGAAGATTTCAACAATTGCTTTTGCCGATCCTGTCGTCGTTGGGATCAAACTCATTCCACATGCACGAGCACGACGTAAATCTTTATGGGGTGCATCTAAAATAGTTTGTGTATTAGTTAAATCATGAATAGTCGTAAATGCCGCGTTTGCGATACCAAACTCCTTATTGATAACTTTAACAATTGGTGCGAGGCAATTGGTAGTACAAGAAGCCGCAGTTACAATCTGATGAATTACAGGATCAAAAATATCGTCATTCACGCCAACAACGATATTCGCAACACCGTCTTCTTTTACTGGCGCAGACACAACGACACGCTTTACACCTTGCGCTAAATATTTATCGAGAAATGAGCGAGAGCGATGAACCCCTGTCGCTTCAATAACAACATCACAACCAGACCAGTCAACAGCATCAATGTCTTTTTCTTGTGTGGCCATTAGCTTTTGGTCACCAATGATCATAGTGTTGCCATCGGTAGTCACAGCATGATTCCAACGTCCTTGAATTGAATCGAACTCAAGTAAATGCGCTAAAGTATGGGCATCACCCGCCACATCATTAATTTGTACAAATTCAAGCTCTGGCCAATCAAATGCGGCTCTTAAAGCCAAACGTCCAATGCGACCAAACCCGTTAATACCTACTTTAATTGTCATCGTTTTAATCCTTAATTTAACAACATGATTTTATTGCGTTTAATTTATCGGTGTCTTTTTGATATTCAGTCTGTAAGCAATTCGATTGCTTCAAACCCTCAATAATTTTGTTTAGCCAACCAGGTAATTGAGTACTAACTTGATAATAAACCCACTGCCCTTCACGGGTATCGACCAATACACCAGATTGACGTAGTTGAGCTAAATGCCGAGAAACTTTCGGTTGGCTTTCTTCTAACGCTTCGGTTAACTGATTTACACATAAACGGCCTTCACGCGCGATAAGCAATAAGCAACGCATTCGAGTTTCATCTGAAAGCAGTTTAAAAAATTGATGAGGTAACATAGTAAACCTTAAATATGGATATACGCATTTCCATATATGATATATATTATAGTGTAAAAAACAATAAAAAAACCACGGAGTCACAAAAGGTTCATATAAGAAAATAAAACCTAAATAGTGGTTCAGTAATCACTTCTCTAAACTAAAAGGTAAATGGTTTGATTTTGAACCTAATGACAATGAAATTAACATTTAATAATGATAGTTTTATAACTATACAAAATTCAAATAATAATCGCCTTACATGGATGTGCGTATGACAGCGTTTTTCACTTCTCATTTTGATTCACAAGACAACATTATTGACCTATCAAAATGGCAAGAACTTGCAGATTTAATTGTTGATATTTTTGGGGCCGACTGTGGTGCCGTTATCGAATTTACAGGTCATTCTTTCCATACCCTTATAAGCAGTAATAATAAAACAAATTTTCTTCGCCAAGGTTCTGAATGGCCTAGTGACAGCAAAAGCTTTTGTCGTGCCATTGTAGAAACAGGCAAAGAGTTATATGTACCTGATGCGTTAAAGACCGAATATTGGATTAATGCCCCAGCAGTTGAAGATGGCCCAGTAAGATCTTATTGTGGTGTTCCTGTCTTTCACCCTGATGGCTCTATTTATGGCACTATTTGTGCGATAGATACAAAGCATACTAATTATAAAAGTGCATTAGTTAAGCTACTGCATCACCTGTCAAAGCTCATTACGGCTGATTTGAAAATGGCAGAAGAAGCTGAGCAACATCGACAAATGGCACTTACCGATTCAATGACAGGGTTACTTAATCGTCGTGGATTAGACATTCTAGGTAAGCAGAAATTAAAAGATTCAAAAAGATACCAAGATAATATTGGCATCCTATATTTTGATATTGATAATTTAAAACAAGTAAATGACAACCATGGCCACGAATTCGGAGATCAATGCATTCAACTATTGGCCGATATTTTAAAAAGTACAATCAGAGAATCGGATTTAACTGCTCGTACTGGCGGGGATGAGTTTATTGTTTTAGCCTTGCTGAATAAGGAAAACGACAATGAACTTGCCTTACTCGCAGAACAAATCCGCCAACGTTACCAAGAAAAAACGATGCATCAACCAGGCTTAAACCTCACCAATATTAGTATTGGTCGTCATCTTGAACCTTATGATTCAGTACTATCACTTAAAGACATGTTCATTAATGCAGATACCGCTATGTATAAAGAAAAAGATCAAAAAAAATCCATCAATAATTAATCAAATAAAAACGGCAGCCTATCTGAGGCTGCCGTTTTTATTTCGTTATCAATAAGTCAAACTTATTCAACCGTTACCGCTTTTGCTAAGTTACGTGGCTGATCAACATCCGTCCCTTTAATCAGGGCAACATGATACGAAAGTAACTGCATTGGAACCGTATAATAGATTGGTGCAGTTATATCGCTAACATGAGGCATCGTAATGATCTTCATGTTTTCATCGCCTTCAAAGCCCGCTTGCTCGTCCGCGAAAACATACAGCAACCCACCACGAGCACGCACTTCTTCTACGTTTGATTTTAATTTTTCTAATAAATCATTGGTTGGGGCAACCACTACCACTGGCATATCCGCATCAATCAACGCTAAAGGACCGTGCTTTAATTCACCGGCGGCATACGCTTCCGCATGAATGTACGAAATCTCTTTTAATTTCAACGACGCTTCCATTGCGATTGGATAAAACTCTCCACGCCCTAAAAATAGCGTGTGTTGCTTGTCAGCAAAGTCAGGGGCTAACGCTTCGATTTCTTTATCAAATGACAGTGCTTTTTCTATTTGAGCGGGCAAAGCGTGCAAGGCTTCAACAATCTCTTTCTCTTTCTCTTTTGAGATACGATTTTGTTGTTTACCTAACGCCGTCACTAACATCAATAACGCCGCAAGTTGAGTGGTAAAGGCTTTCGTCGATGCCACACCAATCTCTGTTCCTGCACGCGTCATAAAGGCAAAATCAGATTCACGAACAAGAGATGAACCAGCAACATTACACACCGTCATTGCGCCCATGTAACCACGCTCTTTTGCTAGACGAAGGGCCGCTAACGTATCAGCCGTTTCACCCGATTGAGATAAGGTAATTAACAAGCTATTTGGACGCGTTACAAATTTACGGTAACGGAACTCAGACGCAATTTCGACATCACAGCTGACACCCGCCAGTGACTCAAACCAGTAACGAGCCGTCATTCCCGCGTTGTAAGAAGTACCACATGCGATGATTTGTACGTGTTCTACTTTGTTTAGTATCTCAACGGCATTAACACCAATACTCTCAGTAACCACTGAATCATGGGTGATTCGCCCTTCCATGGTATTGATTAAGGCTTTTGGCTGCTCGAACACTTCTTTTTGCATAAAATGACGATATTGACCTTTGTCTCCCGCATCATGCTCGGCGTTCGATTCTGTCACTTCACGCTCAACTTGTTCGCCACGCGCATCAAACACTCGAACATCACGACGAGTAATTTCAGCAACATCTCCTTCTTCAAGGTACATAAAGCGACGAGTTACGTTTAATAACGCCAGTTGATCTGACGCTAAAAAGTTTTCACCCACACCACGACCAATAACGATTGGGCTACCAGAGCGAGCGACAACTAAACGTTCAGGGTCACGACGATCCATTGCAACAGTACCGTACGCACCATCAAGTTGAGTCGCTGTTTTTTGTACCGCCTCAATCAAAGAATCCGACGTTCGTAATTCCCACTCAACTAAGTGTGCAATAACCTCGGTATCCGTTTGAGATTCAAATACATAACCGCGTTCTTTTAATAGCGTACGTAATGATTCGTGATTTTCAATAATGCCATTGTGAACAATCGTAATATCACCGGAAACGTGTGGGTGAGCGTTCACTTCAGACGGCTCGCCATGCGTTGCCCAACGAGTATGAGCGATACCAGTACCGCCGACCACATGTGATTCATTGACTGCATCCGCTAATTCTTTAACTTTACCTAAGCGACGCAGTCGAGTGTAATTACTGTCCGCATCAACAACGGCAACACCAGCCGAATCATAACCGCGATACTCTAAACGGCGTAATCCTTCAACTAATATTTCCGCAACGTCTCTTTGTGCAACAGCACCTACGATTCCACACATGGCAATACTCCATTATTCTATTTTTAAATTTAGTGGGCCCAATCCTGGTAATGCGATTGGTCTAGATAATGAGCTGGCAACAAAAAGCTCACTATTGATATTCTTTATTGAGGAATTAAATCACTGAGCTCTAATGACTCGTACGTTATGTGACTCAATTTTTTTCTGATGTTCTTCGCTTAAATCATTATTGGTGATCAGCACATCAATACTGTCCCATGGCAATTCCACATTCGGAATTTTTCGACCAATTTTTTCTGATTCAACCATTAAAATTACTTCACGAGCGACTTCAGACATCACTCGACTTAAACCTACCAGTTCATTGAAGGTCGTGGTTCCACGCTCTAAGTCAATGCCATCTGCACCAATGAACAACTGATCAAAATCATAGGATCTTAATACCGACTCTGCCACTTGACCCTGAAATGAATCAGAATGACTGTCCCATGTTCCACCTGTCATTAATAACGTGGGTTCATTCTCGATTTCTTGCAATGCATTCGCCACCGGTAATGAATTGGTCATAACAACCAAACCATTTTTCGTTGATAATTGGTTAATCAACGCCGCCGTCGTACTGCCACTATCAATAATGATTCGATTATGATCTTTAATCAGTTCTACCGCTGAAATAGCCAAAGATAACTTTCGATTCGAAACTTCTTCGCACGTATCTTCTTGAATGATATTTGAAGGCATTAACACCGCCCCGCCATACTTACGCATCAGCAAACCATTCTTCTCTAACTCCGTTAGATCCTTACGAATGGTTACTTCTGATATATCAAAGAGCTCCGAAAGTTCTTCAACCGTAATTTCCCCTTTCTCAATTAATAAAGAAAGGATCATATGTCGACGTTGTTTAGTGTTTCTTTTTGACATGACAAACTCAATAAGTTTCGATTTGAAAGAAGTTTAGTTTCGTTTCATTCGATTGTCTAGTGTTGAGAATTAATTCGTTTTAAATATTAAGATCCCACGAATTTCATTTCATTTTTAAAAATAGAAATAAGATTAGAGAGGCAGCGCAGACTTTAGCGTCTAAAAATTGCTCGAAAATGGGTTAGATGTTAATTTTATTAGATTACTCATGAGGAATTTTGTAGCCATGGACGACAACTACACCATCATTATCGCGGACGATCATCCCTTATTTCGCAATGCGCTTTTTCAATCCATTCATATGGCGATCAGCGGAGCCAATCTACTCGAAGCCGATTCTCTAGATGCACTCTTAACCGTATTAGAAAAAGAGCCCGATCCCGACTTATTATTACTCGATCTTAAAATGCCGGGCAGTAACGGAATGTCTGGTTTAATTCACCTTCGCTCTCAATATCCAGACCTGCCTATTGTGGTTGTCTCTGCTAGCGAAGAAAGCAGCATTGTCTCTCAAGCAAAGAGCCATGGGGCTTTTGGCTTTATTCCAAAATCAAGTGACATGCGATCATTAATTTCAGCGTTGAACCAAATTTTGGCAGGGGACTCTTATTTTCCAGAAGGCTCTATTAAAAACAGCCAAGCGTGTGATGATCTCACGACAAGAATAAGCAGCCTTACTCCTCAGCAATATAAAGTGCTTGGTATGCTGTCAGATGGCCTACTCAACAAACAAATTGCGTATGATTTAGACGTATCAGAAGCGACGATCAAAGCCCACATGACCGCAATTTTTCGAAAATTAGGCGTAAAAAATCGTACTCAAGCGGTTATTTTTCTACAACAGACAGAAAGTTAACCTCGATATAACACTCTAGCCTATAAATTAAGGTAATCTATAGGTCTCTTTTATATCCCTCTGTTTAACCTAACTCTGGGAGAGTTCATGATAAGCATCCTCGTTACTCAATTCGTTGTTCTTTGGGCTGTTATCGATCCTATCGGTTCAGTACCTGTCTACCTTTCACAAACCCAACATTTATCAACAAAACAAAGAAAAGCTGTCGCACTAAAAGCCGTTGCGATTGCAACCTCTGTGCTGTTATTTTTCCTCGTTATTGGTCAATTATTATTAGAAGCAATGCAAATCCCCTTACCCGCGTTCCAAGTTGCTGGTGGATTGGTTCTTCTTATCTTTGCCTTAACGATGATTTTTGGTGAAAGCAAACCAGAACAAGAACAAAAATTGAGTGAAGACATCAGTCATTCTGACTTAGCTAATTTGGCGGTGTACCCATTAGCCATTCCATCGATCGCCTCTCCTGGCGCCATGATGGCCATCGTAATGTTAACTGACAATTCTCGTTATTCTTTTATAGATCAGTCAATTACTGCCGCGGTAATGATTGTTGTGCTGATCATTACCTTATGTTTATTACTTGGTGCGACCTTTATCCATAAAATTATTGGCAATGTTGGTGCTGCAATAATTAGCCGTGTAATGGGGTTAATCTTAGCGGCAGTGGCGGTCAATAATCTTCTTATGGGGATTAAAAATTTCTACTTTTAATGAATACCGATGCCTTAGACCTTGGTATTGATTAACATAAGTTAAACATAGAAAAATCACAGCCCACCTCACATAAAACGCTCATATATTGGGCGTTTTTCTTTATCTGCTCGACTAAAGTTGCACTGTTTTCTTTTCTTCTCGCTGCTAATCTCTTTTTGGTTACATATTATTAACATTAAAAAGGAGCCGGCTATGGCGTTCGAAACAAAAGAACAAGCACAAGCCTATTGGAAGGAAAATCTAAGGATAATGGGTGGACTACTCTTCGTCTGGTTTGCCGTCTCATTTGGTGCAGGCATTTTATTTGTCGATGCTCTGGATACGATTCAAATTGGGGGCTTTAAATTGGGCTTCTGGTTTGCACAACAAGGTTCAATTTATACCTTTGTTGCCCTGATCTTTATCTATGTGGTTCGCATGAACTCACTGGATAAAAAATACAACGTACAAGAAGACTAGAGGAATTAGCATGGATATCCAAACTTGGACGTTTATATTAGTAGGTATCACTTTCACCCTTTATATCGGTATTGCGATATGGGCAAGAGCAGGATCAACCAGTGAATTCTATGTGGCAGGCGGAGGGGTTCACCCTATTGCTAATGGCATGGCAACCGCCGCTGACTGGATGTCGGCTGCATCATTTATCTCAATGGCAGGTATCATTTCTTTTGTTGGTTATGATGGGACTGTTTATTTAATGGGTTGGACTGGCGGCTATGTTTTATTAGCTTTATGTCTTGCGCCTTATTTACGTAAATTTGGTAAGTTTACGGTACCAGATTTTATTGGCGAGCGTTATTACTCACGAACCGCTCGTATGGTTGCGGTGTTCTGTGCCATCTTTGTCTCTTTCACGTATGTGGCAGGACAAATGCGTGGTGTTGGTGTGGTGTTCTCTCGGTTCCTAGAAGTTGATATCAACGTCGGCATCATCATTGGTATGGGTATCGTATTTTTCTATGCGGTATTAGGCGGCATGAAAGGCATCACTTATACGCAGGTTGCTCAATTCTGTGTTCTCATTTTCGCCTTCCTTGTTCCCGCTGTTTTTACTTCAATCATGATGACGGGTAATGTATTTCCTCAAATTGGTATGGGGTCTACTGTTACCGGTTCCGAAGTCTACTTATTGGATAAATTGGATGGATTAACCACTGAATTAGGATTTACACCTTATACCGATGGATCTAAGAGCATGGTCGATGTCTTCTTTATCTGTGCTGCACTAATGGTTGGTACAGCAGGGCTTCCTCACGTAATTATTCGTTTCTTCACGGTTCCTCGTGTTAAAGATGCACGTATCTCTGCAGGTTGGGCTTTACTGTTTATTTCATTCTTATACACCACTGCACCTGCGGTTGCCGCGTTTGCTCGTGTGAATATGATTGAAACCATCAATGGTCCAGACAGCCAAGGAGTTGCCGCTGCGGATGCACCGAGCTGGTATAAAAACTGGGAAGATACGGGTCTTGTTGCTTGGGAAGATAAAAATGGCGATGGCAAGATGTTCTACTCTGGTGATGAGCGTAATGAAATGGACATCAACCGAGATATTATCGTTCTAGCATCACCTGAACTGGCAAACTTACCAAACTGGGTTGTTGCATTGCTAGCAGCCGGTGGTTTAGCGGCAGCATTATCAACGGCTGCTGGTCTATTACTGGTAATCTCGACCTCTATCTCTCATGACTTACTGAAAAAAGGCTTTAAGCCAAACATGACCGATAAACAAGAGCTACTCGCAGCCCGCCTTGCCGCCATCGTTGCTATCATTGGTGCAGGGTATTTAGGGATCAATCCGCCGGGCTTTGTCGCACAGGTGGTTGCCTTCTCGTTCGGTTTAGCAGCAGCTTCTTTCTTCCCAGCCATCATCTTAGGTATTTTCTATAAGAAGATGAATAAGGAAGGCGCAATTGCAGGCATGATTTCTGGTGTTACCTTTACTACCGCTTACATCGTTTACTTTAAATTCATTAACCCAGCAGCAAGCACACCAGACAACTGGTGGTTTGGTATCAGCCCTGAAGGGATCGGTACCCTAGGTATGTGTCTAAACTTTATTGTTTCGATTGCAGTAAACAAAGTCACCGCAGAAGTACCACAAGATGTTCAAGATCTGGTTGAATCGATTCGTTATCCTAAAGGTGCCGGTGAAGCTCACGATCATTAATCTGATAATGTTCAGTTTAATAGAACCAGAATAACGTCAGAAAAATAATTTGGCTGATATGAAAAGGGAGTTAGTGTGCTAGCTCCCTTCTTTTATGATTAGCCCTAAACCTCTGAGGTAGTGTGGCGATTTAACACAGATCTTAATTTTAACGGTTTGACTGGCTTTGCAATAAAACCAAAACCATTACTTTTAATACTTTCTAGTAAATCCTCAGTTTTATCTGCACTGATCATCACCCCTTCAAAATTATTTCCTAAACGTAAGCGGCATTGTTGTAATACTTCTAAGCCCGTTCTGTCGTTATCCAATCGGTAATCTGAGAAGATGACATCGGGTACCCAATCCTCTTCTAAGCAACGTAAACTGCCCATCAAATCCGTCGCCGTTTTGACTTCACAACCCCAACGTTCAAGTAACGATTCCATACCAATCAAAATATCGGGTTCATTATCCACACACAACACACGAACCGAACTTAATGGCAATTCAGGCTTTTGGGTTATGGTAGGCGCATCGCTTTCAAGCACCACACCACGCTCCAATGTGACAGAAAATACAGAGCCGTTATTTACCCATGAACGCAGAGAAATAGTATGCCCGAGCACATGAGAGATCCCTCTCGCAATCGCTAACCCTAACCCTAACCCTTGATCAGCTCTGCTTTGATCGACACGAGTAAACTCTTCAAAAATGGCTTGTTGTTTTTCTTCTGGAATACCAATACCACTGTCCCATACATCCAGACGAATTTTACCTTCGATTCTTCTGGCACCCAGTACCACTTTGCCTTCTGGGTTATATCGAAAGGCGTTGGTTAAGAAGTTCTGTAATACTCGACGTAATAATTTCGGATCGGATTCCACCACCACATCAGAATGAATCACTGAAAAATCAATGCCTTGTTGTTTTGCTAACGCACCAAATTCGGCTTCTAAATTAGAGAGCATATGGTGGAGTGAAAAGCCGTGAACATTAGTTTCTAACTTACCCGCTTCTAAACGAGAAATATCCAATAAATCGCCGATTAACTCTTCTGCCGCCCCTAATGCACTTTCAATATGCCCTGATATTTTCTTTGTCTCACCGTCTTTAGCGACTTCGCTTAATGAAGACGCAAACAAGCGGGCGGCATTCAAGGGCTGCATTAAATCATGACTCACCGCCGCTAATAATCGTGTTTTTGAGTGCGAGGCTTTTTCTGCACTTTGGGTAGCGCCCACCAATCTCTGATTCAATTTTTCTAATTCTTTGGTTCGTTCATGCACTCGAAATTCTAGGCTTTCATTGGTTTCTTTTAGGGCTTTTTCTGCCTGTCTAAATACCGTGATGTCGGTAAAGCTCATCACAAAACCACCGTTTGGCATCGGGTTACCTTGCACTTCAATAACCTGTCCATCGGCTCGAATTCGAGAAGAAACGTGTCGAGTGCCTCGCTCTAAATGCTCAACTCGTCGCTTAACGTGCACTTCAGGATCACCCGGCCCACAAAGCCCTTGCTCTGCATTATGTCGGATAACATCCGCTATCGGACGCCCGACTTGAATAAGTCCTGCCGGAAACGTAAATAACTCTAAATAGCGTTGATTCCATGCCACTAGCTTCATCTGCTTATCAACCACAGCAATGCCTTGGCTTATGTGTTCGATCGCTCCTTGCAATAACCCACGACTAAAATCATAAAGTTCAGAAGCCTCATCAACAATGGTTGCGACCTCTTCAAGTTGCATATTTCGTCCCTGCAAAGCAGACGTCAGTACCAAGCGAGAAGAAGAGGCACCAAATACTCCGGCGAGCACTCTCTCTGTATGACGAATCAATTGAGAGCTAGCTTGTTGCTGTGGAAGTAACGCATCACCATGCTGCTGAGCAAACTGACGAAATGCTTTTCTTGCTCTTTTTCGCCCGACAAAACGGGACGCTAACATTTCAAGTTCAGCCACTGTCACGCGAGTTTGGTATACGCTTACATCCTCACTTTCAGGCAAGGGAGCACCAACAAAAGCCGCGGCTTGTAAACGCTCACTTAACGACGCTCGAGTAACAGAAGAAACAAAAATGAACAACATGGCATTCAAACTTAAGCTCAACATCATTCCCCAATCGGACGTTTTAACCTCCAGATTTTGCAGCCAATTAGGCGGAGTAATAATCCACAATAAAAAATTATTCTCAGCACTGCCCGCTAACATTTGCGTCTGACTCATCAGCGTGATTAACCACACCACAAAGCCAATCGCCAAACCCGCATAGACTCCTTTTTTATTTCCTTGTCGCCAATACAAACCACCAATAAGTGCCGGTGCAAATTGCGCAATTGCAGCAAACGCTAATAACCCAATAACAGAAAGAGAATCGATTGAATCTAACGCTTGATAAAAACCCCATGCGCCAACTAATAATAGAATTATCAACAACCGACGAATCGTCACTAATAATTTAGAAAAATGCCCAAAGGTTCGAGACGTGGTTCTTACTCTACGTAAGAGTAAAGGCAAGACTAAATCATTCGAAACCATAATCGCAAGTGCAATGGTCGAGACGATCACCATCCCACTTGCCGCTGAAGTCCCTCCAACAAAAGCAAGTAATGCCATGTGTTCAGCACCAATAGACAATGGCACACTAATGACAAAAGAGTCACTAACGCCACCAGAGAGCAATGCCTGTCCTGCCCATGAGATAGGTAAGACAAATAATCCCATCAATAATAAATAAAGAGGAAAGACCCAGCGTGCAGTCCTTAAGTCTTGTGCTTGTTCATTCTCTACCACTGTTGTGTGGAACTGACGAGGCAAACAAATTATCGCCGCCATCGTTAATAACGTATGAAACAATAAGGTAATTAGATTAGGCGATTGATAGGTGTCTTTTGCGACAGTAATCAGATCGACCGTTGGCTCTGAATACGCCAAATATAAAATGAATCCACCAACCGAAAGAAAGGCAACAAGCTTAACAATGGATTCAAAGGCCACTGCCATCATCAATCCACGATGATGTTCAGTGGTATCTATATGTCGAGTACCAAATAGAATAGTAAAAATCGCTAATGCACCACTGACAAACCAAGAAATGTGGCCATCTTGATAGCCTAAATCCTGAGCTAAATTAGGAGCAACAAGATCGAGCCCCATGGTGATCCCTCGTAATTGCAACGCAATATAAGGAAGAATACCAATCACCGCAATGACCGTAATCACACCAGCTAAACCTTGAGATTTACCGTAACGAGCCGCAATAAAATCAGCAATGGACGTAATGTGCTCTCGCTTTGCAATCAGAATAATTCGGGCTAAAAAACGCCATGCAAAAACAAACACAAGAATGGGGGCAAGATAAATAGGAAGAAAAGACCACGGGTTGCTAGTGGCTTGGCCTACCGTGCCATAAAAGGTCCAAGAGGTGCAGTAAACCGCAATAGAAAGACTGTAAATCCACGGGCGATAATGCGATAACCACCCTTTTTGACGATCACCATACCAGGCAATTAAAAATAGCAATCCTAAATAAGCCAGCGAAACTGGCACGACGATCCATCCTTGTGTCATCACTCATCCTTGGTGATACCACTCTCAGTTCTGATCATAAAAAAACGCCAGAGTGGTACGAATATTCTGTCGCACCAGTCTAACGTTTTATTATTACTTCGCTTTTATCCAAGCCAACAAATGTGATTAGGACCTATTTATCTTTTACTTTATCCAGCTTAATCATTAAGGCAAAGGCACCCATCACTGCCATACCCCAGAAAATATGCGCTCCCCACACTTCATAACCCCAACCACTTAATGTTGTCATTAAGGCAATAAAGGCACCAAGCGGAATCGCATTATATAAGGCTTGTAGTGGGATCATTTTGTTTTGAGGGAATTTTTGAATGTATTGAATGGCGGCCAAATGTGCCATCGCAAAGGTAACACCATGCAGTGCTTGAACCAATATTAGTGCCGATAACTCTGTCGTTGCCGCCGTTAATCCCCAGCGGATCATTACACCGACAGCCGCCACTTTAAATAAAGTTGATACCTTCCATCCCGCGAACAATTGCTTACTAAAGGCAAACACCAACACTTCAGCGACAACACCTAGGCTCCACAAATAACCAATGGTACTTTCTTCATAGCCTGACGCTTTCCAATAAATAGAGCTGAAACTGTAATACGCGGCATGGCTACCTTGAATTAACGACACTAAAATAATAAATTTTAATACCGGAACTTCACGAAGTAAGGCCAATAGTTTAGGGCGAGTTTGGTCTTCTTCCGAGACTGACACTGGCATTGGATTTGGATTACGCATCACTAAGAATAACGCCGCTAAAATACCAGCAATCGCAGTGTACACAATCATGTCGGTGCCAAAGCCTGACACTAGGTAACCCACGACCGTTGAGCCGGCAATAAAGCTGACTGAACCCCATAAACGAGTTCGACCATAATCTAATAACTTATTTTTCGCATAATAATTCGTCATTGCATCGGAGAGCGGTATAGCTGGACCACAGGACAAATTAAACAACACGGTGACAAATGCCATCCACCAGAAGTTGCCGCCATTAATAAGAAACAACCCAAGTGCAATCAAGGAGGCAAACGTTAATGCGCGCAGGGCTGGAATTAAATATTCAACTTTATGCAAGCGAGGAGTGATCACTAAGTTCGCCACACAACGTGTCGCAAATCCCAAACCAATTAAAACACCAATATCTCCAGCTGATACCCCTTGGTCGGCAAACCACAGCGCCCAAAAAGGCAAATACACACCATAGGCAAAAAAGAACCCACCAAAATATTGAGAGATCCAAGCAAAGGGAGAAACGCGTACCATGACAATGTCCAAAGGGAATAAAAAAGAGGCCGTCATTATGGCATCCTATTGATTTATAAAAAGGGAAAACAGAACAGAAGAAAAATGCACCTTTTAAAATGTGATAAACCCGAGATTTTAGAACTTTATGGGTAGACTAAAGTCCTCTTCATACTGTGCCTTTTTTTAGCCAAAATAGTAAAAAGGAACGCACAGAGGATGGGTTATGCCAAACGATATTGATCTCACCATTGCACCCTTCAATAAATTAAACGACAGACAGAAAAAGACGTTAATTAATCATCTTGATATTGCGTATTTTCGGCATGGCGACACGTTACTTTATCAAGGTCAGCCTTCTGAGCATCTTTTCATTATCATTAAGGGCATTGTTGAAGAACGATCCAGCAGTAATGGAGAAATTTACGCTCATTATACGAATGACGATATTTTTGACGTACGATCTCAACTCGAACAACCCGTAAAACATACCTATCAAGCCATTGAAGATACCTTGTGCCACCTGCTGCCTACCGCCATTTTCCTTACTCTTTATCATGAAAACACAGAGTTCGCCGCTTATTTCAATAGCAGTTTGGCCACACGAAAAGCGTTAATGACACAAGCTCATCAACAGCAAAACTTAGCGGAGTTTATTCTCACCAAAATAGATAACGAAACCATTCAACCCAGTTTAGTTGTTGATTGGAATACCTCATTACAGCAAGTCACTCAATTATTAAAAGACAATGCAGTGGATGCATTATTTGTTGAACTAAACCAATACGATACTCGCCATAAATCGAATACTGCGCATTTACCGATTGGGATAATTACTCGAACAGATTTACTGCACGCTCTTATGCTCGAAGGCTATTCTCCTAATCATCCGGTAGGTCCAATAACCACTTACCCGATAGTAAGTATCAAAAAATACGATTATCTGTTTAATGCCATGACACTAATGACCCGCCACCACGTGAAACGAGTGGCAGTTGTTGAAGAAAATAAGTTGATCGGTATGTTAGATATGACTCAAATATTGAGTTTATTTTCCACCCACTCCCATGTACTCACATTGAGAATTGCTCGAGCACAAACCATTGATGAACTCGCTTTGGCGGCCAACAGCCAAGCACAGTTAGTTGAAACGCTTCTTAACAATGGAATTCGTACCCGTTTTATTATGGAATTGATTTCTACCATTAATGAACAAATTATAGAAAAAGCATTTAATCTCACCGTGCCTAAAGCTCTGCATGATCATTGCTGCTTGATCGTGATGGGATCGGAAGGAAGAGGCGAACAAATTCTTAAAACCGATCAAGACAATGCCTTAATCATTAAAGAAGGATTGGAGTGGCATCAATGCCATGAACTGATGAAGAAGTTCACTCACACCCTGTTGCAGCTAGGCTATCCATTATGCAAAGGGAATATCATGGTCAGCAATGCACATTGGGTAAAAACTGAATGTGAATGGCAACATTACATCACCAAATTAAGCACCGAATATAACGGTGAAAACATGATGCACCTTGCTATTTTATCGGATGCTCATGCCGTTGCGGGAAATCATCAATTACTTTCTCCTTTAAAACATTTATTAACTCAGAAGATGCAAGAAAATGAGCTCGCACTCAGTATCTTTGCTCGCCCTGCATTGCAATTTATTGTGCCATTAACTCTATTCGGAAAAGTAAAAAACAAAAAAGAAGGCATTGATATTAAACAAGGCGGCATTTTCCCTATCGTTCACGGAATTCGAACTCTCAGCTTAGAACATGGTATTACCGACACAAACACATTTACTCGTATTGAACTTCTTTGCCAACAGAACATCCTTGAATCCACAACAGCAGAAAATTTGAGTGAAGCTCTAAAGCTATTTTTTAAATTACGCTTACGCCACCAGTTAGAAGAAGTAAACCCAATGCCCAGTAATCAAATTCACATTCAACGATTAGATAGAAGTGAACGTGATTTACTTCGTCACAGTTTACACATCGTTAAAAAATTCAAAGAATGGCTTGGTTATCATTACCAAATTAGGGATTAACATGAATCAACTTCAACGCCTGTGGTGGCGCTATAAACTACAAAACCACTCGAATCACTTTCTTTTTGAACGCTACAACGGCGAAGAATTGGTTTCTATTGATTGCGAAACAACAAGTCTTGACCCTAATCATGCGGAATTAGTGTCGATCGCGGCCATAAAAATAAAACAGAACAGAGTATTAACAAGCCAAACGATTCACCTCAAATTAAGACCACCACACAACCTAACGTCAGAATCAGTCAAAATACATCAACTAAGGCATCACGATCTCTCTCATGGACTGTCCGAAAAAGACGCTATCATTCAATTACTTCAATTTATTGGTAATCGACCGATTGTCGGTTACCACATTCACTACGACAAAAAGATTTTAGACCGCAGTTGCTTACGTCACTGTGGTCACCCTTTTCCTAATAGGCTAATCGAAGTCTGCCATATTTATCACCATAAATTAGAGCGCCTATTACCTAATGCGTATTACGATTTAAGTATTGAGGCCATCTCTACCCATTTAGATCTACCACAAGCCGAACGCCATGATGCTTTGCAAGATGCCATTGCCGCAGCATTGATTTATGTTCGCCTTCATTATGGTGATTTCCCTGAACTGCCTACCCCAAGAGCGCTTTAATTCACAACTTACTGATCTGAGTCTCAAAACGCTCTTCTCTTTTCCTCTCAAACTCAGTCATTTCCTCTTTCTCTGACTAAAGTCTAATTGTTGAAAATCGATTTCTAGCAGAAAGTAATATCAACGAAGCGCAGAACCAATGAAGGGGCTGCCATAAAATCCAGTCATAAATTGGATATTTGCTGTATTCACAAGGAGAATCAACATGAGTGACATTCACGTATACCCAGTCAATCAAGACATCGCAAAAAATGCACATGCCGATGAAGATAAATACCGTGAAATGTATCAGCAATCCGTCATCAATCCCGAAGGGTTTTGGCGTGAGCACGGACAAATAGTCGACTGGATGACTCCTTACACTAAAGTGAAAAACACCTCGTTCGATACTGGTCACGTAGACATCAAATGGTTTGAAGATGGTGAATTGAATGTCTCTGCAAACTGTATCGATCGCCATCTTGCTGCTCGCGGTGATGAAGTCGCGATCATCTGGGAAGGTGACGATCCACAAGATGATGCATCAATTACCTTCAATGAGCTGCACGAACAAGTGTGTAAATTCTCAAACGCACTTAAGAGTCAAGGCGTTCGCAAAGGCGATGTCGTGTGTATTTACATGCCAATGGTTGCAGAAGCAGCCGTTGCAATGCTTGCTTGTACTCGCATTGGTGCGGTTCATACTGTTGTTTTTGGTGGGTTCTCACCAGAAGCATTGGCGGGTCGAATCGTTGATTCCGATGCGAAAGTCGTGATTACCGCCGATGAAGGCGTTCGTGGCGGTCGTACCGTACCTTTAAAGAAAAACGTCGACGATGCATTAAATAACCCTGAAGTAACAACCATTGAAAAAGTCGTTGTATTCCAACGTACCGGTAATGATATTGATTGGAATGAAGAACGCGATGTATGGTGGCATGAAGCAACCGCTGTAGCTTCTGCACATTGCGAACCAGAAGCCATGAATGCTGAAGATCCTCTTTTTATTCTTTATACCTCTGGCTCAACAGGTAAACCCAAAGGCGTATTACACACCACTGGCGGCTACCTTGTTTATGCAGCAATGACCTTCAAATACATCTTTGATTACCAAGAAGGTGAGGTGTTCTGGTGTACCGCTGATGTAGGTTGGATCACTGGCCATACTTATTTAATCTACGGACCTCTCGCTAATGGCGCAAAAACCATTCTGTTTGAAGGTGTACCAAACTACCCAAGCACTAGCCGCATGAGTGAAGTGGTAGATAAGCACAACGTAAATATTCTTTATACTGCGCCAACAGCCATTCGAGCACTCATGGCTCACGGTAATGATGCTGTAGAAGGAACCTCAAGATCCTCATTACGCGTGATGGGATCCGTCGGCGAACCGATCAACCCTGAAGCATGGGAGTGGTATTACAACACCATTGGTGACGCTCGCTGTCCAATCGTTGATACGTGGTGGCAAACCGAAACGGGCGGGATTTTAATCTCTCCTCTTCCTGGTGCAACAGCTTTAAAACCGGGCTCGGCAACGCGTCCTTTCTTTGGTGTTCAACCTGCTTTGGTTGATAACATGGGTAACCTTATTGAAGGTGCTGCCGATGGAAACCTCGTGATTACCGATTCATGGCCGGGTCAAATGCGCACCATTTATGGCGATCACGACCGTTTCGAACAAACTTATTTTTCAACGTTTAAAGGCATGTACTTTACCAGTGATGGTGCTCGACGTGATGAAGATGGTTATTACTGGATAACAGGCCGTGTCGATGATGTGCTCAATGTGTCTGGTCACCGAATGGGTACCGCTGAAGTTGAATCCGCCTTGGTTTCTTTCAGTAAAATTGCAGAGGCTGCCATTGTCGGTGTTCCTCATGATATTAAAGGCCAAGCGATTTACGCATACATCACCTTAAATTCGGGCGAATACCCAAGTGCTGAGCTCCATAAAGAAGTCAAAGATTGGGTAAGAAAAGAAATAGGCCCTATCGCAACACCTGATTTCTTGCATTGGACCGACTCATTACCAAAAACACGTTCAGGGAAAATAATGCGTCGAATTCTTCGTAAAATTGCGACGGGGGATACTTCAAATCTAGGCGATACATCCACACTTGCCGACCCTAGCGTGGTTGATAAACTAATTGAAGAACAAAGAAAAATTGCTTAACTGAATAGATTTAAGAACATAACGGGCTAGAGCAAAAACTCAAACCGAATGAAAAAGTCGCTATTATTCGTAATAGCGACTTTTTTCTTGTGATTTCAAGCTCAAATTTACATATTGATAACGAGAGATATTTAACTCAACCAAATAAACAAAATACAAAACTGTATAATTGTTCAACACATTGAAAGTATTTGTTAACTAATCATAAAATGGTTGAACCAACTCATTAACCTAAGCTCTAATCTCATAAATAGAGATGACATTCACCCAAGCTTCGATACATAAAATAAGAACTTAGAGCTGATAAGACCAGTATTTTGCTGCGATTTGCTGTGATATTGTCTATAATTGCTTTTTATGAGCATTCGCAAGGCAAAAATTGCAAAAGCTCATCAAATCGAATATAAAAGGTGTGCTTTTTTTACTTTAACCGTAAAAACAAGGAATTTAGCATCACAATGTCTACTCAATCGCGAATTTTAATACTAAATGGCCCTAATCTTAATTTATTAGGACTTCGAGAGCCGGCACATTACGGCAGTCAAAATTTAGAACAGATCGTTAACGCTCTGACCATTCAAGCAACTGCATTGAATGTCGAACTTGAGCATTTACAATCTAACCGTGAATATGAGTTGATTGAAGCGATCCATAATGCTTATCAACGTATTGATTTCATTATTATCAATCCAGCAGCGTTTACACATACCAGTGTCGCTTTACGTGATGCTCTGCTTGGGGTTGATATTCCTTTTATTGAAGTACATTTATCTAATGTCCATGCACGCGAACCTTTCCGCCACCACTCTTATCTTTCAGATAAGGCCGTTGGTGTGATTTGCGGTTTAGGCGCAGATGGCTACGAATTTGCTTTGAAGGCGGCAGTAAAACGTCTGCGTTCAAATTGATCACTGAATATAAACAGAAGAGATTACACAATGGATATCCGTAAAATTAAGAAACTGATTGAACTAGTTGAAGAGTCTGGCATTGCTGAACTTGAGATTTCTGAAGGTGAAGAATCTGTACGTATCAGTCGCGCTGTAGCTCCTATGGCTCAACTAACACCAATGCAACCATACCCAGCGCCAGTTGCTCCTATGGCTGCACCAGTAGCCGCTCCGGTAGCTGCAGTTGAAGCTCCAGTAGCCGTAGCCGCTGGTCATAAGGTGTGTTCTCCAATGGTTGGTACTTTCTACGGTGCTTCAAGCCCTGATGCAAAACCATTTGTTAAAGTTGGCCAACAAGTTACTGCTGGCGATACATTATGTATCGTTGAAGCAATGAAAATGATGAACCAAATCGAAGCAGATAAGTCTGGTGTAGTGACTGCTATCCTAGCTGAAGACGGCCAACCGGTTGAATTCGACCAGCCACTTGTTGTGATCGAATAAATAGAGGTCACTATGTTAGATAAATTAGTTATCGCAAACCGTGGTGAAATTGCACTGCGTATCTTGCGAGCATGTAAAGAGCTTGGCATCAAAACGGTTGCTGTGCACTCTACTGCTGACCGTGATTTAAAACACGTATTACTTGCTGATGAAACCATTTGTATCGGTCCTGCTCGCAGTACTGACAGCTACTTAAACATCCCACGTATTATTAGTGCGGCGGAAGTAACAGGTGCAGTTGCTGTTCACCCTGGTTACGGTTTCTTAGCTGAAAATGCTGACTTTGCAGAGCAAGTTGAACGTTCAGGCTTTATTTTTGTTGGTCCTAAAGCGGAAACTATTCGCATGATGGGTGACAAAGTGTCTGCGATCAGTTCAATGAAAAAAGCCGGTGTACCTTGTGTTCCGGGTTCTGACGGCCCGTTAGATAACGATGAAGCAAAAAACAAATCATTTGCTAAACGTATCGGCTATCCAATTATCATCAAAGCCTCTAGCGGTGGCGGTGGTCGTGGTATGCGTGTTGTTCGTGCAGAAAAAGACCTTATTGAAGCGATTGCAATGACACGTGCAGAAGCAACAGCGTGTTTTGGTGATGGTACGGTTTACATGGAAAAATTCCTTGAAAACCCTCGTCACATTGAAGTTCAAATCATTGCTGATGGTCAAGGTAACGCGATTCATCTTGGCGAACGTGATTGTTCTATGCAACGTCGTCATCAAAAAGTGGTTGAAGAAGCTCCGGCTCCTGGTATCACCGAAGAAATGCGTAAATACATTGGTGAGCGTTGTACGCGTGCTTGTGTTGATATCGCTTATCGTGGTGCCGGTACGTTTGAATTCCTATATGAAAATGGTGAATTCTACTTCATTGAGATGAATACTCGTATTCAAGTTGAACACACAATTACCGAAATGGTAACGGGTATCGACTTAATCAAAGAGCAACTGCGCATTGCTGCAGGTCAACCTCTTTCATTCACTCAAGATGATATCAAATTGCGTGGTCACTCAATTGAGTGTCGTATTAATGCTGAAGATCCTGTTCGTTTCCTACCTTCTCCAGGTAAGATTGAACGTTTTCATGCACCAGGTGGTATGGGAGTTCGTTGGGAATCTCACATTTACACTGGCTACACAGTACCGCCACACTACGATTCAATGATTGGTAAGCTAATTACTTACGGTGAAAACCGTGACGTAGCTATCGCACGTATGAAAAATGCATTAAGTGAAATGATCATTGAAGGCATCAATACAAATATCACTCTACACTTAGATATTATGAATGATGAAAACTTCCAACATGGTGGCGCTAATATCCACTATCTTGAGAAAAAACTGGGTCTTCAATAAGACACCAATTTCATTCTTTAAGTTAAAGACATAAATAAAGGCCATGAGTGATTATACTCATGGCCTTTTTCTATGATAAAATTCGTCGATATTTTCAACTAAATAAAGTGATCCCCATGCCTTGGATTCAAGTAAAACTAAATGCAACATCTGAAAATGCTGAACTAATCAGCGACATGCTAGTAGAAGAGACCGGTGCTCTTTCTGTTACATTTTTAGATGCTAAAGATACCCCTATCTTTGAACCTCTTCCTGGAGAGACTCGCTTATGGGGTGAAACGGACATTGTAGCTCTTTATGATGCAGAAACCGACATGGATTTAGTCATTACACAATTGAAAGCAAGCACCGTACTTGATGACAATTTTGCCTACAAAGTAGAGCAACTTGAAGATAAAGACTGGGAACGCGAATGGATGGATAACTTCCACCCAATGAAATTTGGTGAGCGCTTGTGGATTTGCCCAAGCTGGCGTGAAATTCCAGAGCCAGACGCGATTAACGTCATGCTTGATCCTGGTCTTGCATTTGGCACAGGAACGCATGCAACAACCGCACTTTGTCTTGAATGGCTAGAAAGCATCGATCTTACTGGTAAAACAGTTATCGATTTCGGTTGTGGTTCTGGCATCTTAGCGATCGCCGCTATCAAACTAGGTGCAGCGAAAGTGGTTGGGATCGATATAGATCCTCAAGCGATCACAGCATCAAAAGACAATGCAACTCGCAATGGTGTTGCTGATCAACTAGAGCTTTTCCTTCCTCAAGACCAACCAGAAAACCTTGTCGCTGACGTTGTTGTTGCTAATATTCTTGCCGCTCCTTTACGTGAACTTTCAAGTATTATTACGGCTCATGTGAAGCCTGGAGGCGCACTAGCTATGTCTGGTGTACTCGATACTCAGGCAAATAATGTCGCTTCATACTACTCAGACAACTTCACTCTTGATGCGATTGCAGAGCAACAAGAATGGTGCAGAATCTCAGGAATTAAGAAGTAACGGCCTCTAAGACCTACTCTTCATAGAAAAAACTTCAATGCCTCAATACTAAATTTGAGGCATAAAACCATCTAATTGACTGAAATATAAACAAATTACACAAACAATTTGTAAATGCTCAAAATTTGGTCTTTTCAGGCGAGGAAAAAATGCGTAAAATGCGCGCCCTTGCTGACACAAACGTGCGTGGATGTTTTGCAGATAGGTAAATATACATTAAAGAACAATCTTATCGTTGCTCCTATGGCTGGTGTGACTGATAAACCTTTTCGTGAGTTATGTATGCGTTACGGCGCAGGCATGGCTGTGAGCGAGATGATGTCTTCTAATCCAAAACTGTGGAAAACATCTAAGTCCCAAAATCGCATGGTACATGAAGGTGAATCTGGTATTCGCTCGGTACAAATTGCAGGGGCAGATCCTAAGTTAATGGCGGAAGCAGCGCGATACTGTGTTGAGACTGGTGCGCAAATCATCGATATCAATATGGGATGCCCTGCTAAGAAAGTGAATAAGAAGCTTGCAGGCTCAGCGCTCCTACAACGCCCAGATTTGATTGAAGAGATCTTACTGGCAGTTGTGAAGGCGGTTGATGTTCCTGTCACTCTGAAAACGCGCACAGGCTGGGATCCGGACAATAGAAACTGTGTTCAGGTTGCAAAAATGGCAGAACAATGCGGCATTCAAGCTTTAGCGCTCCATGGGCGTACCAGAGCTTGTATGTACAAAGGTGATGCTGAGTACGACAACATTAAAGCGGTAAAAGAAGCGATTTCGATTCCGGTTATAGCAAACGGTGATATTGACTCACCGGAAAAGGCTCGTTTTGTGCTTGATTACACCGGCGCAGACGCTTTAATGATCGGCCGACCTGCACAAGGTAGGCCATGGATTTTTCAAGAAATCCAACATTATTTAGAAACGGGCGAATTCATGCCACCTCTTCCAATTGAAGAAGTGAAGGCCACTTTATTGGGTCATGTTCAAGCGCTTCACCTATTTTATGGTGAGTTTTTAGGCCCTCGCATTGCTCGTAAGCATGTGGGTTGGTATTTAAAAGAGCACGAACAAGCAAATGAATTCCGCCGCGGCTTTAATGCTATTGAAGATGCCCATCAGCAACTTCAACAGCTTGAAAGCTATTTCGACCACGTTGCATCATAATAACAGAAGAGCTAAACAGAATATGTTCGATCAATCTATGACTTCAGAAGCATTAACAGTTACAACAGTTACAGCACAAGACCAGATTACTCAGAAGCCACTACGTGACTCTGTTAAGGCTTCGCTGAAAAACTACTTAGGCCAATTAAACGGTCAAGAAGTTAACGACTTATATGAATTAGTATTAGCTGAAGTAGAGCAACCTCTACTAGACATGATCATGCAGCATACTCGCGGCAACCAAACAAAAGCAGCAAATATGATGGGTATCAACCGTGGTACTCTTCGCAAGAAACTTAAAAAATACGGCATGAACTAATCACGCCTTATGAAAAATTTAAAGCAGTGTTAAGCAATTAACACTGCTTTTTTTATATCTAATAATCTTCATATTACTAGAAATAAAAAAGCCGATACTACATCACTGTAATATCGGCTTTTTTATTTGATTTACTCGACTACGGCCAAGCGCGCTTCTTAGCACCACCAGTCCCGGCCCCTGAACGAAGAAGTTCGACAGCTTTTGCTGTTTTCTCTTCAATGCCTTTTAAACGCTCATCTAACTCACTTAAATCTGCAGATGCTCCGGCTGTACTAGAGCCTTTAGATCCCGCATCCACCATTTGAGCGATTTTTGCGTTCTGGGCTTCAATACGCTTAATGCGAGCATCTAGCTCCATTACCGCTTTGCCTTGCTCACTGATCTTTCTATCGATAACTTTCAGAGCAGAAAGCAATTTGATTACGTATTGTTTTTCCATTAATGGGCTCTCACCTAATTTTCGCTCAAACTTCTATACATTACTTATCGACCATTTTATCAACATCTTTAATAAACAGTCACAATAAATTACGCTTTCTTCTCTTCTAAATCAGCCAATGCCGAAAGTATTGAACAATGCGAAGCATCATCATCAATATGACCACAACACGCATCATTAATACTTTTCAATGCAATACGAATGTCGGTTAACTGTGCAATTTTCTCATCTATAATCGTTAACTTGGTTTGGGTGATCGATTTAACTTCTGCACAGCTATGCTTGGTTGCCTCTAAGCGAATCGCAAGCAACTCTTTAATCTCATCAAGAGTTAGACCTAATTGCTTTGCTTTTAAAATAAAACGGATTTGTGCTAGATTTTCTTCATTGTAAAGACGATAGCCACTATTGCTTCTTCCTGACGGAATGAGTAATCCATTCTTTTCATAAAAACGTAATGTATCACTGGTTACATTACAGTGTTTTGCCAATTCACCAATTAAATACATTTTCATTAACTCTAATCCCTCTTTGTCTGCTCCCATTTTCATTCTTTTTTCATAAAAATGGCATCTTTTTTTGAGAATGCAATCGATTGCGAAAGCTTTTTTGTTTAACTTTAGTTAGAATATGCGCCATTACGTTGATGTGATGTTTCGTGCTTAACTCTTTATTAGGGTATTTCCCAAAACTGGCCAATTGCTGTTTGCCTTCTTTATTACTAAGAATGATAAACAGAACAAGTTCATTTTTGGCAAAAATCCTAACTTAATTCTAAAGGAAGAAAGTAGCAATGAATAACCCACGTCCGATCCGTCGCGCGCTAATTAGCGTATCTGATAAAACTGGTATTGTAGAATTTGCTCAAGCACTGACTGAACGTGGTGTTGATATTTTATCTACTGGCGGCACAGCTCGCCTGCTGGCAGAAAAAAATATCCCTGTAACAGAAGTATCTGATTACACAGGCTTCCCTGAAATGATGGATGGCCGCGTTAAAACTCTTCATCCTAAAGTGCATGGTGGTGTTCTTGGTCGTCGCGGTCAAGATGATGGCATCATGGAGCAACATGGTATCAATCCAATCGATATTGTTGTTGTTAACCTTTATCCATTCGCTGAAACCGTAGCAAAAGAAGGCTGTACTTTAGCTGATGCTGTTGAGAACATCGATATCGGTGGTCCAACAATGGTTCGCTCTGCAGCTAAAAACCACAAAGACGTTACTATTGTCGTTAATGCTCACGATTACGATCGCGTAATTTCTGAAATGGACGCTAACGACAAATCACTGACTCAAGCAACGCGTTTTGATTTAGCGATTGCAGCATTTGAGCACACCGCTTCTTACGATGGCATGATCGCTAATTACTTCGGCACTATGGTTCCTAGCTATGGTGAGAATAAAGAAGGCGATAACGCATCTAAATTCCCTCGTACCTTCAACCAACAGTTCGAGAAAAAACAAGACATGCGCTACGGTGAGAACAGTCATCAAGCGGCTGCATTTTATGTTGAAGCTAATCCTGAAGAAGCGTCAGTATCAACGGCTCGTCAAATTCAAGGTAAAGCGCTTTCTTATAACAACATTGCAGATACAGATGCCGCTCTAGAGTGTGTGAAAGAATTCGATGAACCTGCCTGTGTTATCGTTAAGCACGCAAACCCTTGTGGTGTTGCATTAGGTAAAGATGTTCTAGAAGCTTATAACCGTGCTTACCAAACGGATCCAACGTCTGCATTTGGTGGCATCATTGCTTTCAACCGTGAATTAGATGCTGCGACTGCAACAGCGATTACTGAACGTCAATTTGTTGAAGTGATTATTGCCCCTTCTGTTTCTGCTGAAGCAATTGAAATCATAGCGGCTAAGAAAAACCTTCGCTTACTTGAGTGTGGCGAATGGTCAACAAAAACGACGGAATTTGATATTAAGCGTGTTAATGGCGGCCTATTGGTTCAAGACCGTGACCAAGGCATGGTATCGGAAGATGAGCTTAAAGTGGTTTCTAAGCGCCAACCAACGGCTGAAGAATTAAAAGACGCACTGTTCTGTTGGAAAGTAGCGAAATACGTGAAATCTAACGCCATTGTTTACTCTAAAGGTGACATGACTATCGGTGTCGGCGCTGGCCAAATGAGCCGCGTGTATTCTGCAAAAATTGCAGGTATTAAAGCCGCGGACGAAGGTTTAGTGGTCGAAGGTTGTGCAATGGCATCCGATGCGTTCTTCCCATTCCGTGATGGCATTGATGCAGCGGCAGAAGCTGGCATTAAATGTGTTATCCAACCGGGTGGTTCAATGCGTGATGATGAAGTTATCGCAGCAGCAGACGAGCATGGTATGGCGATGATCTTTACGGGTATGCGCCACTTCCGCCACTAGGGAATACAGTAACGAGAGCGCTTCGCTTCTAGAGGCTAGAACGCTGCGCTCCTATAAGTGCAAAAGAACACACTTTGTGAGTTTACATTACTCTTATAGTTTCTAGTTTCTAGTTTCTAGTTTCTAGCAAACTTAACTTTGTATTCACCAATTTGCATAATTTATTCCCATTACAATATGCTATTAAGGATTAAAAATGGACATTCTTATTATAGGTGCAGGCGGTCGTGAGCACGCGCTTGGCTGGAAAGCGGCACAAAACCCAAACGTTGAAACGGTATTTATCGCTCCAGGTAATGCAGGTACAGCGCTTGAACCAAAATTAGAAAACGTGGCGATTGATGTTGAAGACATTACTGCTCTTGTTGCGTTTGCTAAAGAAAAAGAAATTGAACTGACTATCGTTGGTCCAGAAGGCCCATTAGTGATTGGTGTGGTTGATGCATTCCGTGAAGCAGGATTACCGATCTTTGGTCCAACCAAAGCGGCAGCGCAACTAGAAGGTTCTAAAGCGTTTACTAAAGACTTTTTAGCACGTCATGATATTCCGACAGGCTACTACTCTAATTTCACAGAGATAGAGCCTGCGTTAGCGTATGTACGTGAGCAAGGCGCACCTATCGTTGTTAAAGCCGATGGTCTTGCTGCGGGTAAAGGCGTTATCGTTGCGATGACTCTGAAAGAAGCTGAAGATGCTATCAAAGACATGCTTTCTGGCAATGTTTTTGGTGAAGCCGGTAGCCGTGTCGTTATCGAAGAGTTCTTAGAAGGTGAAGAAGCAAGCTTTATCGTGATGGTTGATGGTGCTAGCGTTCTACCTATGGCAACAAGCCAAGATCATAAACGTGTTGGTAATAAAGATACAGGCCCTAACACGGGTGGCATGGGTGCATATTCTCCAGCGCCTGTTGTCACACCTGAAATCCATAACCGTATTCTAGAAGAAGTTATCTACCCTACCGTTCGCGGCATGGATGCAGAAGGCGCACCTTACACTGGCTTCCTATATGCAGGTTTGATGATTGATGCTGATGGTACACCAAAAGTAATCGAATATAACTGCCGCTTTGGTGATCCAGAAACACAACCAATTATGATGCGCATGGAATCAGATCTTGTAGAACTGTGTTTAATGGCTATCGATGAAAAACTGGATGAAGCAGAATCTAAATGGGATCCTCGTGCTGCTATTGGTGTTGTTCTAGCTGCCGGCGGTTACCCTGCCGATTATGCAAAAGGTGATGTTATTTCTCTTCCTGCAACAGAACTTGAAGGTCAGAAAATATTCCACGCAGGAACAACCAACAACGCCGCTGGTGATGTGACAACAAATGGTGGACGTGTACTTTGTGCGACCGCACTGGGTAATACCGTCTCAGAAGCTCAAGAGCGCGCGTATGAGCTAACTAAACAAGTAAGTTGGAATGGAATGTTCCATCGCAATGACATCGGTTACCGCGCCATTGCTCGCGAATTAGAAAGCAAGTAAACATTACTTTTCTACAAATAACAAAAAAGGCGCTGTGATAGCGCCTTTTTTCTAAGAACAGATTACTCTTGAATCAGTTCAGGGCGTTCTATACAGGCAGAACTGTCGTCTGTTAATAGTAATAATTCGGACATTTTTAATACTGCTTTATCTTTATTTTCAGTGGTTCCTAAAAACGAAATAAAACTGTCTAGCCCTGAAAGTCGAGCCACCACAAAGTTAGGTAATATTTGATTAAACTCTAATTGATCGTATTGCTTACCATCACACGAGTAAAATGTTTCACCATCCCACTCACCTTGGAATAACGAGTTATCATTCTTATCTAACTCTTCCACTTTCGCAATTAAGTATTTGGACTGATCTTGAAACTGAGTTAATTGATTTGGCATTAACGGGAATATTTTTCCATCTTTACGATAACGCTGATATACCGCTTCACCATTGCTGTTATAGCGAACATGCATCATGTAAGGAATTAGTCCATCACTACCATCAAGCATCTCGCCTTCACGAACGGCTTCAACCAGTGTACTTTTTTCCCAACGATATGTTGTTTTATACCAACCATAATCACCCATTGTGACGTAATCAGAAGCAATAACAGGTTGTTGTAAACGACGTGTATACCAATAGTAACTCGTTGCGTCACCTTGGATTTGACCACCAGTCAAGACCGTTGGTTTTATGCGTTGTTCGTCTAATGGATTAGATGAACAGCCAAAAAGAAATGCGGAGAGAAGTAAGGTGGATAGAATGCGCTTCATAAAAATGCCGAGTTAAGGAATAACTCGGCAAAGTATATCTTAGTTTACTGATTCTTTCAGTGCTTTACCGGCAACAAATGCTGGAACATTAGCCGCTTTAATTTGAATCTCTTCACCAGTCTTAGGGTTGCGACCAGTACGAGCTGCGCGGTGATTAACTTTAAATGTACCAAAGCCAATAAGTTGAACCTGATCGCCATCTTTCAATGCGCCAGTTACGCCTTCTAGAGTCGCTTCAAGAGCTGCTTTTGCTTGTGCTTTTGATAGGTCTGCTTTTTCAGCAATAGCATCAATTAACTGGGTTTTATTCATTAGGGTTTCCCTTCTATTTTTTTTAAAATCACCTTCACTCTAATGCATAAAGCCCCTACCTGGCAAAGGTTTGTCGCTATTCTTGCTGCAGAATGCGCGTTCTTTAGGCATAAACTGAGTAACGTCTCACAATTTGTTACTAATTTTCAATTATGAGTCATTGTAATTTGCTCATTCAATACCCATTTTATAAGGGCTTGCTTACTTTTTTTGAGATTACTAATGTTAATTTTATCCATCTATATCGCTATTTCTATCAGCGTATCTTTTATATGTTCTGTTCTTGAGGCCATTTTGCTCAGTATCAGTCCTAGCTATCTAGCCCAAATGCGACAGGAAAAACATCCTTCTGCAGAAAGATTAACGCAACTAAAAAACAATGTAGATCGCCCTTTAGCTTCCATTTTGACACTAAACACTATTGCCCATACCGCAGGTGCTGCAGCATCTGGTGCTCAAGCTTCCATCGTATTTGGCAGTGAATGGCTAGGCGTATTCTCTGCGTTCTTAACATTCGCTATTTTACTGTTCTCTGAAATCGTCCCTAAAACTATCGGGGCAACCTATTGGCGTCAACTCGCACCACTTGCGGGGAAAATGCTTTATTGGATGGTTTTATTACTAACGCCTGTTGTATGGGCTTCAGAGCAATTAACAAAACGCTTAGCTCGTGGACATCAGCCTCCGAAATTAAGAGACGAAATTGCAGCAATGGCTACGCTTGCAAAAGAAAATGGGGAATTTGCGGAAGGTGAATCAAAAATCTTAACTAATATTTTAAATATTAAAGATATTTCAGTGACTCAAGTGATGACTCCGAGAACGGTACTGTTTCGTGTAAATTCAGAAATGAGTATTGACGATTTCTTACAAGATTATGCAGACACTCCATTTTCTCGCCCTTTAGTTTACAGCGAAGACAGCGATAACATCATTGGTTTCACACATCGATTAGAATTATTCTCTGCAGTACGTAAAGGTCAAGGCAGACGAACTTTAGGCTCTGTGATGCGCCCAATTCAAGTGGTCATTAGTACTTCAACATTGCCAAAAGCTTTTGAGCATCTAATGAAGCACAGAGCACAGCTTGCTCTTGTCATTGATGAATACGGTACAGTTCAAGGCTTATTGACTCTAGAAGATATCTTTGAGTATATGGTTGGTGAAGAGATCATTGATGAAGCAGACAAAACGACAGATATGCAACAATTAGCTCAACAACGTTGGATTAATTGGAAAAATAAACATGGCGTGATCGATAATACAGATGCAGAAGAACACTAATATTATTAGTGCGTAGTATAAAGGTGTTAGCAAGCCCCTTTAGATAAAAACAAAAAAACCGATGAATAATCATCGGTTTTTTTATATGAGAAAAAATTAATATTGCAGCTCTAAGCCTATATTACTTACATTTTCATCTCTTAATTCTTGGCGTAAATCTTTAATCAAATCAATATCACGCTCTTCAGCTTCACGTAGTGGTCTAAAGATAGCCCATTGAACGTCCCACTCTTCACAAATCACTTCAATTTCTTTTTGATTTTCATCAGTGACTTCTTCACCTGTTTGAGCTTCAACCAACTGAGCAACTGTTGTTACTGATAATTGGCTAACCTTAAACATTGCATCTTCTAAAACATCGCGATCTAAGATCCCATGTAAAAAAGTAGATAGAGCAACACATGCATCAATCGCTGGATAAGTTAGATAAATTGAATCATCATTTACCTCTGGGATCATTTCTTCTAGTTTTTCTAATTGACGTTCAAAATTAATTTTGGCATTTTTAACGGTCAATAGCTCCCAAATACTATCTAGAATAACTCGATAAGTTTGAGGCTCAGCAAAGCCTGTTGCCTTACAATAATGCGCGTAGTTTGGATACATACGTTCACATAAAGAAGCCATAAAAGTTATTTGTTGCCATGGTTCAAATTTTTCTAAACGAACTTGGATAGGATTGCGTAACATATACGATTCTACACTATAAAAAAATGACGCTTTAAGTGTACTTGATAACCACGAATGACAAAAGGAAGGTTATGAATAAATTACTTATCATTTCACAAGAAAAAGAGAAATATATCTCTCTTTTTGAGCAATCAGATCTTCCTGATCTTGAAATTTGTCATGATCTGAAAAAAGCGGACATTATTCTTGCCGATCCACCACTGATTAAAGACCTTCTTAATCAACTTAAATCAGTCAAATGGCTCCAATCAACCTTCGCAGGGATTGATACGTTAATACAACCACATTTAAGACAAGACTACGATCTTACTAATGTAAAAGGGATCTTCGGCCAACAAATTTCAGAGTATGTTTTAGGTTATTCTATTCAATATTTCCGACATTTCCAACACTATGCTAAACAACAAAATAACAAAGAATGGTTAGTTCATTCTTATTCTAGTTTATCGGAAAAAAGCATGGTGATTTTAGGTACGGGATCGATAGGTTGTTATTTAGCAAAGACAGCAAAAGTACTCGGTTTTAGTGTTTCTGGCATTAATCGCTCAGGTATCCCACCGAAAGACTCGCCATTTAATCAAGTATTTCATATCTCAGAAATAAAAAATGCGCTTAAAACGGCCGATGTCATTGTAAGTACTCTTCCTAAAACGGAACAAACAATAGACCTACTTAATATAGATACATTAGAAAATTGCAATCAGGCCATATTATTTAACGTTGGTCGTGGAGAAGTGTTGGATAACTATGGATTGTTGAATGCTCTCACTTCAGGATCGTTATCCCATGCTTTTCTTGATGTGTTTAATAATGAGCCTTTATCACAGGAGTGCCCATATTGGCACCACCCAAACATTACGATTACCCCTCATATCGCTGCACTTAGTTTTCCTGAGCAAGTATTTCAGCAATTCTCAGAAAACTATTTACGTTGGCATGATGGTTTTTCATTACTTAATCAAATTGATTTTGATAAAGGCTATTAATCTCAGGCTTTCATTCTATTCACATATCGTTATGCGAGTATTATTCACTCGCTTTTTTGGCTGCTAGTTTTGCTCGGATAAATGCTGAATGTTCAATGTAAATAAGGTCTGATACTTGTCGTATTACGGCCTCTTCCATTGGTTCAATAATCCCATCCGCGTATGCAATTTCCCACATGCCTTCGATTAATTGAAAGCGCTCTTCTGGCAGTAAACTGCGTAATTTAGTCGTAAATTCATACAAAGAAACGGATGCTTTGCTTTTTATTTTAGCTTGAACAAGTAACTCTTGAGCACTTTCTTCATTAAGATCAAGCAGCTTAATTAATAATTGTATTTTTGCCGCTTCTTCTTTTGCATTCACTTGATGATCAGCATTAGAAACTTCACACAATAATGATGCCATTGCTAAATTCATACCCGCGGTATCAATCGCACCACCCTCACCGCCTTCATGCATAATTTTACGGAATAATGTCTGTAATTGTTTAAACATGTTATGCCTCTTACTTTAATCTCTATATATTATGGAATGTATTCAGGTACTAATTAAGAATACTCAATGATTCTTTGAATGCCAATAAGTATACGACAACACTTATCTTCACGTGTTCCTTTTGACCTCTGCTTACCATCAAGCATAAAAAAAGAGGCTCTACTAATAGGCCCCTTGATTTTCTTATTCTATCTACTATTTATGATATGGTTTTGATAACTCATGAACCGCATCAACAAATACACCCGCATTTTCAGGCGGTACATCAAGATGAATACCATGACCTAGATTGAATACGTGGCCTGTTCCTTCATTACCAAACCCTTCAAGAATAGTGCTAACTTCTTGGCGAATACGCTCAGGTTGTGCATAAAGGATTGATGGATCCATATTACCTTGCAGAGCAACTTTATCACCAACACGTTTCTTCGCATCAGCAATATTGATTGTCCAATCCAGACCAATGGCATCACAACCTGTTGCTGCAATTTGCTCTAACCACATTCCACCATTCTTTGTGAATAGAGTAACAGGAACACGACGACCTTCATTTTCACGAATTAATGCATCGACAATTTTATGCATATAACGTAATGAGAACTCGTTATAGTCACGAGGGGTTAATACACCACCCCATGTATCAAATACCATGACCGATTGTGCACCGGCTTTAATTTGAGCATTAAGGTACTCAATAACAGTATCTGCCAATTTATCGAGTAATAGATGTAATATTGCAGGCTCTGCATACATCATTTTTTTTATTTTAGTAAAAGCTTTAGAGCTTCCGCCTTCAACCATGTAAGTCGCCAGCGTCCACGGGCTACCAGAGAAGCCAATCAATGGAACTTCACCTTTAAGATCTTTACGGATCTGACGTACGGCATTCATTACGTATTGTAATTCACCTTCAGGATCAGGAATGCCAATTTTATCGACGTCTGCTTTACACGTAATTGGACGTTCAAATTTAGGACCTTCGCCGGCTTCAAAGTACAGACCTAGACCCATTGCATCTGGAATCGTCAGGATATCTGAAAATAAAATCGCAGCATCTAGAGGGAAACGGCGCAAAGGCTGAAGCGTAACTTCAGAAGCAAGTTCTGCATTCTTACACAAAGACATAAAATCGCCCGCTTCTGCACGCGTGGCTTTATATTCTGGTAGGTAACGGCCTGCTTGGCGCATCATCCAAACTGGTGTGTAATCTACTGGTTGTTTTAATAACGCACGTAGGTAACGGTCGTTTTTTAATTCTGTCATGATCTTTCCCCATACTTAGATCCCGCTATTGTAACATCCAATTCATTGAACAGAAGCTTACCTTTGCTAGCGAGATCATATTTACTTAATGTTCTCTTAAAACCAAATGACCACAAATTAAAAATTGTCTTATAAATGAAGAGAGATATCCTATTTATAATAGAATTATAAATTAAAACGTTACCCTTTTTCATTCACTATTTTAGGCTTTTATTTTCTCTAATGTGGTCTCAATTAATGTTCTCGCTATCGTGCCTTTTGGTGCCAATTCGGGCAAATCATCCTCACAATACCAATCCGCTTTAATTAACTCATTTTTATCAATACGAATGTCGCCAGAATCATAATCCGCCATATACCCCATCATTAAACTTGAAGGGAACGCCCAAGGCTGACTCCCTATATAACGGATATTTTTTATCTTAATGCCCGTTTCTTCAAACACTTCACGCTCAACGGCCATCTCAAGCGTCTCACCGACTTCCACAAAACCAGCTAAAACGGTAAATAATCCCCCTTTATGCCTTTGATGTTGTGCAAGTAAGATCTGCTCACCACGACGAACAGCGACAATGATAGAAGGGAATATTCTAGGGTAATGTAATTTACGACATTCATTACATTGCATCGCGATTTGATTAATATTGAGTTGATTACGTCCACCACACTGAGGACAAAATCGAAACTCTCTCGCCATAAAGCCATATTGAATTGATTTACTGATCATAAAAAAAAGTGATTCTTTCACTAATAAAAGTGACCTTAAATTAGTATAAATCAACGTCTGCTCTACATGCTCATCATTCAACCATAAAACTGGTCTGTTCTCGTATTCTCCAATGCACACGGCGCTTTCAAAAGGCAAATTCACATCAATGGCGCTACCATAAGGGAGAGATTCTGCTTCTAACCAAATTGCGGAATCATTTACGACACACCAATACGCTTTTGTATGTTGGTTTAACATCTTTCTCACAACCCTCTTGCAGCCATCAATATTTACTGGCAATCTTAATCAATATAGTAATGAGTGTATACCTAACCCATTTCCGCTGAAACCGTATTTGGATGTAACTTAGGTATAGCTATAAAACTTTGGTTTATGACTTGCAACTACAAGGATATCGTTATGCTAACTAAACTAAATCAATTTCAAGAAGAATGGGGTGGGAATAGCGAGGTTATTGATCATTGGTTATCAACTCGTCAAGACTTGCTAGTTGAATACTGTAAATTAGCAGGCTTACCTCCTTTTGATTCATCAAACTCCTCTCTGCCGTCTTTCTCATCAATTCAATTGTTTACACAACATTTAATTGATTATATTTCTGAAGGACATTTCAAAATTTATAACATGGTAATGGCGAAGTGGGATTCAACTGGTTTTTCTCCAACAGAAGAGATGAGTCAGCTATATGCCAAAATCACAAAAACAACTGATCCAATGTTGAATTTTACCGATAAATACTCACAAGAAAATGAAGACTTACTGCTCTCTGACTTTGATAAAGATTTTTCAATCTTAGGTGAGACCATTGGCGAACGTTTTGAACTGGAAGATGGGCTAATTGAGCAAATTGCGACTAGTTTAAATCACCCACCGGGGGCTTAACAAAAAAGAGCGTTTATGTATTTTAAACGCTCTTTTTCCATTATAAAACTTGATTCGTTTCTGAGGAATACTTGCGGAATATTGGGTTTTCTTTGCCATTTGGATTCTCTGGACGCCATAAGCCCTCTTCAATCCCTTTAACAATGAGATGAATCACCGCTGAGTCAATTGCTGACATTAACGCAATATTTACGGGCTCATTATTAGTGTAACCTAACTCCACCTCTAATAACTCTTTATAATCAACAAATCGAAATGCTCCTGCTGATAATTCATAAGATAAGATTGTTTTGCTTGTTGTTACACTTGTTAAGATTTTCCCACTTCGAACATCGACGGCTCTGATATTAACCGTTACCTGATCCGCTCTATACTGCCCTGAACCACCAATACCTAGATATCGAGCACCAGCCCCTCCTGTTTTAATATTTGAATCATAAGCGACAATCCCCCCTTCAATCATGACATTCGCTGACAAAAGCGAAGGCAATGTTGAACCATGGTTACTGATTGACTCTTGTTTTTTTTGTGCCGCTCTAATGATCTTTCTTTCCGTTAACAGGTTTTGAAGCCCTTGACGCTCTAACGGATAAAACCATTCAGAATCCAACAATGCCATTGTGAGTAAAGCCGTACCGCCCTGAGGGACTGCCGTTGAGAAGTTACTATTAGGCTGAGGCTTATACTGTCCGGTCTGATCTCTGAAATCATAAACAGAAACATAAATTTTACCTTGAGGTTTAGGCAAAGAGATCAAATCTAAATACGTGGCACCACGCTGCATTAATGTCGGAGATTCCGAAGCGTCAGGAACTCCGATTGATTTAGAGCAACCTGATATAATAAAAAGTAATAAAAATAACATTGAATATTTCATTGCTGATTCCTTAGCTTAGAAATTAATCTGGAGTAAGACCACTGACTTGTATTTCAGAGGTTTCACCTGTTTCTTTATCAACAATTTGAATCAGTAACGCTCCAGAATCATCAACAATATTAAGTATAAAATCATCAGTAACTAATTGGCCTGTATTACCGTTGCCCACATCCGCCAATAGCTGGCTAATCAAACGAGATTCTAAACTTGAGGTTAAGCGATCTAACGCCGATTCTTGCTCAAATAATGAGTCATCTTGTGGCCCTTTATAATCATTAATGGCATTCGCTCCAGCAAATAAATGGCTTGTGTTAAGCGGGTTTCCCCCAAAATTTGGATTTACTGGAATATAAACAAGCTCACTTGCTTGACCTACGCTTGCTACCATATTGATCAGAATAAAGAGTATGATCCTTATGTTCATGCTACATCCTTAGATCTCCGGAAAATCGAGATCATATGTATCTTTAAATAATTTTTCTGTTTGCCATTTCACGATATATTGATTAACCGCTTCTACTGCTTGCTCTGCTTTCTCTTCTGCTTGTCTTTGACCTGGAGAAAGAGCGCCTCGATAAATCACCTTATCAAAATGGTAAACCCCGATAATGCTGCCAGATAATGCTGTTGGTCTCTCTTTTACAGTTAAGTTCACGCCTAAATCATCGTATTTACTGTTCATTTTTATGGAAAAAGAAAAATAAAAATCTTTTCCTAATCGAGTTAAAGTACGATCAATAATTAACCCATCAATCTCAACAAGGTCATCAACCTCATTTACCTTGTCTTTTTCTAATGGTGTCGAATTTTCTAATGCTGCTTTGCTTTCAGAAGCATTCGATAGAGAAGAAAAAAGTAAGGCCATAAGTACTTTAAATAAAATATATTTATTCATTCACTTATCCCTTCAAAGTCATACCCCTTTGTCCATATCATTGCTTGCAAGCGATTCTTTACATTCAATTTTTTAAATACATTATGCAAATGTGTTTTAACCGTATTTTCACTAACAAAAAGTGTATTTGCGATATCTATATTTGATGCCCCTAAAGAAAGAAGCTTTAATATTTCTTTTTCTCTTGTCGTTAAAGAAACCGATGATGTTAATATTCCATTTTGTTTTGAACGATAAATAGAAATAAGATCATTTGTTATTTTCCGGCTAAGCCACATCTCACCATCAATTATTTTCTTTACCCCTTCAGATATTACGTCGACATTATCTTTTTCATAAAAAACGCCAACAACACTGGGGTATCTCATTATATTTTTTGTTATATTTTCATTAGTTACGTTAAAGAGTATTTCTTTTACCTTCAATTTATATTTCGTTATAACTGAGAGATACTGTTTATATTTCTTATCTGTTTGGTTTTTGAAATCCAAAATAACTAAAATGTCTTCATCTTCTTTTTCTCCTTTCATACCTAACTCATCACAATCAAGTGTCATTATCTTTCTACCAGAAGATTTTTCTAATAAATCAATGAGTAAAGATGAATACAAGGTTGGACTTGATGATAAATAATAAATGTTCATCCCTGACCTCCACTAATATTGTTATTTAAAACTAGTTCAAACGGACTATATATCCACTAAATAACTACGTATTCCGTAGATATATAAGACCAGTATCAAAATTGAGAATGCAATAATAGTAACAAAAACAAAATCCCTAATACTTTAGTTTATTTTTTTAAATTAAAAATATCATAATTAAGTTCATGGTTGTTCTCTGTGTAAATCCCATACTTTTGATGTAGCAAACTTGCTATTGAAAAGAGGGATACTGATATGAAAAAACTATCAGTAAATTATCTCTATTTATTAATGGCTGTGAGTAGTTATACATACGCAGATTTAGATTTAGGCATCAACGAGTTTAATGCACCTAGTGAGCTAACTGAATTATCAGAGCTTAATACGGGTCATAATAATAATGCCATCGTAGATCTTACTACTTCGACAAATTCTCGAATAACTATTGTGCAGCATAATGTAAGTGGAGCAGGAAATAATAAAGCAAAAGTAAGACAAGCTGGTTATAACAATACAGCGGCAGTATTGCAGCTTGGAAGCAACAACACTGGGCTAATCGTTCAAAATGGCACAAATAATTCAGCCTCTCTAGAGCAATGGGGTGTGAACCATGAAGCGGCTATTTTACAGAATGGTAATGACAACATAGCCCATTTAAGACAGACGGGTAATGGTAAACAAAACGCAGTAAATCAAACGGGTGATTCAAATATTGCAGCAGCAGTGAATAAAAATAATGGTGCAGGTTTTTCCATTAATCAGACTGGCAATCACGGAATTATCTTAGTCAATGGAATGGATAGATTCATATCCATCATAAATTAAATCATTTCAAGGAAGTTTATTATGAAAAAGCTAGCAATCGCAATCTCAACCATCTTACTGTCTAGTACAGTTTATGCAGGAAATACAGCAGACGTAGAGTTGTTTAATGCAGATGATAATGACGTTAATATTTTCCAATTATCCCCCGCTGTTGGTAATGACGCAGATGTGTTAATTAGAAATTCAGATGATAATGACGTTGATATCTATCAAATGGGACGCCACAACGAAGCAGTAGTACGAGCTCGTAATGGTAGTGATGATAATGACCTAATGATAGAGCAAGATGGCCGTCATAATAGAGCTGTATTAAAAGCTCGTTTTGGTAGTGACGATAATGATTTTTCTATTGAACAAGATGGTCGTAATAATCTAGGTAAAGTTATTGCTTATGGAAGTGATGATAACAATGGATTAATAGATCAACGTGGACGAAGCAATAAAGCCAATATCAACTTTGATAATGCAGACAATAATGCAAATAATAAAATTGTACAAAGAGGCCGTCGAAACGAAGGTGATATAAGTATTATGGGCGGTTCAAACAATGGAACTCTTAAAATTCACCAAAAAGGACGTGATAACGATTCTACAATTCATGTTTATGGTGGTTCAGGTAATGATGCATTAACAAAAATTAATGGTAATGACAATACAACTTATACTGCATTCTATGCCGGTGCATCAGACAATGATACGAACATACGTATGAAAAATGATTCACTAGATAACACGGTTTATGCCGTTGTTGTTGGTGGTAGCTTTAATGAAGCAGATGTAACAATTGACGCAAGTAATGATAACTACCTTACTGTCTCTCAATGGGGTAGTGATTCTGATGCCACTCTTACTTTGGAAAATGGATCAAATAATAACTGGATGATGATTAATCAAACTAATAATGATTCAGCGACTGTTATGGCTGACAATAGTAGTAATAACGTTGTTTTAATCACACAGTTATAATCACACATACGTTTAAATATAAAAAAAGCCCTGCATTTCTGTAGGGCTTTTTATTTAGCGAATATTAAAACTAATTACTCTTCAGAAGAGAAACCCGCATTCAATAGCGCCGCTAAGTTATCTGTTGCTTCTTCAGCAGAAGGCGCAACTTTCGCTGCTGCTTTTTGCTTTTGACGAGCTTGGTGGTATGCGAAACCTGTACCCGCTGGAATCAGACGACCAACGATTACGTTTTCTTTCAGACCACGTAGTTCATCACGCTTACCAGAAACCGCAGCTTCAGTAAGTACGCGCGTCGTTTCTTGGAACGATGCAGCAGAGATGAACGACTCAGTAGCAAGAGATGCTTTAGTAATACCAAGTAAATCACGGCCAAAACGAGCTGGTTGCTTACCTTCAGCTTCAAGCTGACGGTTTGCAATAGTTACGTTTGCAAATTCTAATTGCTCACCTTCAAGGAAAGTAGAGTCACCAGAATGTGTGATAGTACACTTACGTAGCATTTGACGAACGATAGTCTCAATGTGCTTATCGTTAATCTTAACGCCTTGTAAGCGGTAAACTTCTTGAACTTCGTTTGTGATGTATTCAGTAACTGCATGAATACCACGTAAACGTAGAATATCATGTGGAGTTTCTGGACCATCAGAAATAACGTCACCACGCTCAACTTTATCACCATCAAAGATGTTAAGTTGACGATGTTTATGAATCATTTCTTCATAAACTTCACCAGTGTCATCACGAGTGATCAATAAGCGTACTTTACCTTTAGTTTCTTTACCGAAAGCAACGATACCTGCGTGCTCAGCAAGAATTGCTGGCTCTTTAGGTTTACGAGCTTCAAATAAATCCGCTACGCGTGGAAGACCACCGGTAATATCTTTAGTACCACTTGAAGCTTGAGGAATACGAGCCAGTGTTTCACCGATACCTACATCGCCACCATCTGCCAGGTTAACAATTGCTTTACCTGGTAGGAAGTATTGAGCTGGCATTTCAGTGCCAGGGATCATGATGTCACGGCCATTCGCATCAACAAGTTTCACTGTTGGACGCATGTCTTTACCTGCAGAAGCACGCTCAGCCGCATCAAGGATAACAATTGAAGATAGACCCGTTAACTCATCAGTTTGAGTTGTAATAGTCACACCATCAATCATATCAACGAATTGAACTTGGCCTTTTACTTCTGTGATGATTGGCATTGTATGCGGGTCCCAAGCAGCGATCTTATCGCCTTGGTTTACTGCATCACCATCTTTCTTAGAAAGAATAGTACCGTAAGATAGCTTGTAGCTTTCTTTCGTACGGCCATGTTCATCAATAACAGTCATTTCAGATGCACGAGACGTAATAACTAAGTTACCTTCGCCATTCGTTACGTGCTTAGCATTGTGAAGTTTAATCGAACCATTCGTTTTAACTTGAATGCTGTTGTCTGCTGCAGCCGTAGATGCCGCACCACCGATGTGGAACGTACGCATCGTTAGCTGTGTACCAGGTTCACCGATAGACTGAGCAGCGATAACGCCTACTGACTCACCTTGGTTTACCATGTGTCCACGAGCAAGGTCACGACCGTAACAGTTTGCACAACAACCGAAGTCAGCTTCACAACTTACAACTGAACGTACTTTAATTTGGTCAACTGAGTTCTCTTCAACGATTTGACACTGCTTCTCATCAAGAAGCGTGTTACGTGGAAGAAGGATCTCATCTGTACCTGGTTTCAATACATCTTCAGCAACTACACGACCTAGAACACGCTCATGTAGAGGTTCTTTAACATCACCACCTTCAATTAGAGGGATCATGGTAACACCTTCCAGTGTTCCACAGTCATCTAAGTGAACTACTACATCTTGAGCAACGTCTACTAAACGACGAGTCAGGTAACCTGAGTTCGCTGTTTTAAGTGCTGTATCGGCAAGACCTTTACGCGCACCATGCGTTGAGATGAAGTATTGGTTTACGTTTAGACCTTCACGGAAGTTCGCCGTGATCGGTGTTTCGATGATTGAACCATCTGGTTTCGCCATCAGACCACGCATACCTGCAAGCTGACGAATCTGAGCTGCAGAACCACGAGCACCTGAATCGGCCATCATGTAAACGCTGTTAAACGATTCTTGTTGCTCTTCTTCACCATCGCGGTTAAGCACAGTTTCTGAAGACAAGTTATCCATCATCTCTTTAGCAACTTGTTCATTCGTTGCTGCCCAGATATCGATAACTTTGTTGTAACGTTCGCCCGCAGTTACAAGACCAGATTGATATTGTTCTTGAATTTGCTTAACTTCTTCTTCTGCTTCAGCAACTTTCGTATACTTAGCATCAGGGATAACCATGTCATCGATACCAACAGACGCACCAGACAATGCTGCGTATGCGAAACCGGTGTACATGATTTGGTCTGCAAAGATTACTGTATCTTTAGAACCAAGAGTACGATATGCCTCGTTTAATAGGTTAGAGATTTGCTTCTTACCTAACTTCTGGTTAATGATGCTGTAAGGAAGACCTTCAGGAACGATCTGCCATAGCATTGCACGACCAACAGTCGTATCAACCAGTTTAGTTTCACGAGTTTCAATACCGTTCTCATCACGAAGAACTTCTGTGATACGAACTTTAACGCGAGCATGTAGCTCAGCATTACCTGTACGGTATGCTTTTTCAGCTTCAGCAAAACCTTCTAGGTACATGCCTTCGCCTTTCGCGTTAATTCTGTCACGCGTCATGTAGTACAGACCTAATACAACATCCTGAGAAGGAACGATGATTGGGTCACCTGATGCTGGCGACAGAATATTATTCGTCGACATCATTAGGGTACGAGCTTCTAGCTGAGCTTCCAGAGTTAGTGGTACGTGTACCGCCATCTGGTCACCATCGAAATCGGCGTTATATGCCGCACACACTAGTGGGTGAAGCTGAATCGCTTTACCTTCGATTAGTACTGGTTCAAACGCTTGAATACCAAGACGGTGAAGTGTTGGTGCACGGTTAAGCAGTACTGGGTGTTCACGAATAACGTCATCTAGGATATCCCAAACGATCGCTTCTTCACGCTCTACCATTTTCTTAGCAGCTTTGATTGTCGTAGCAAAACCACGACCTTCTAATTTGCTATAAATAAATGGTTTAAATAATTCAAGTGCCATCTTCTTAGGAAGACCACACTGATGTAGACGAAGGTATGGACCGACTGTAATAACAGAACGACCAGAATAGTCTACACGTTTACCAAGCAAGTTCTGACGGAAACGACCTTGTTTACCCTTGATCATATCAGCAAGAGATTTCAAAGGACGCTTGTTAGAACCTGTAATCGCACGACCACGACGACCGTTATCAAGCAGTGCATCAACAGACTCTTGCAGCATACGTTTTTCATTACGTACGATGATGTCTGGTGCAGCTAAGTCTAAAAGACGCTTCAAACGGTTGTTACGGTTAATCACACGACGGTATAAGTCATTTAGATCAGACGTAGCAAAACGACCGCCATCTAGTGGAACTAGAGGACGAAGATCTGGCGGAAGAACAGGTAGAACAGTTAAGATCATCCATTCTGGGTTGTTACCAGATTGAACAAATGCTTCTACAAGTTTTAAACGCTTAGTCAGCTTCTTACGTTTTGTTTCTGAGTTAGTTGTTTCTAACTCTTCACGCATGTTCTCGATTTCAGCTTGCATGTCCATAGAACCAAGCAAGTCTTTAATCGCTTCCGCACCCATCTTAGCTGTGAATTCGTCACCGAACTCTTCAAGCTTATCAAGATATTCTTCTTCTGAAAGAAGTTGGCTGCGCTCTAAGTCAGTCATACCTGGCTCTGTAACCACATATGATTCAAAATAAAGTACACGTTCGATATCACGCAGTGGGATGTCCATTAACAAACCAATACGAGACGGAAGTGACTTAAGGAACCAGATATGTGCAACAGGAGACGCAAGTTCAATATGACCCATACGGTCACGACGAACTTTAGTTTGCGTTACTTCTACGCCACATTTTTCACAGATAACACCACGGTGCTTCAGGCGCTTATATTTACCACATAAGCACTCGTAGTCTTTCACTGGGCCAAAGATACGTGCACAGAAAAGACCGTCACGTTCTGGCTTAAAGGTACGATAGTTGATTGTTTCTGGCTTTTTAACTTCACCAAAAGACCATGAACGAATTTGGTCAGGTGAAGCAAGACCGATTTTGATTGCATCAAATTCTTCGGTCTTATGTTGTGCTTTCAGAAACTTTAATAAGTCTTTCACATTCGGCTCCTGTAAGGAGAAAAAAGGCGCTCGGCGAGCGCCTTATATTCTACCGGACAATCTCAATGAGATTATTCTTCGTCTTCTAACTCGATGTTGATACCAAGTGAGCGGATCTCTTTCAACAATACGTTGAACGATTCTGGCATACCTGGTTCCATACGATGATCGCCATCTACGATGTTTTTATACATCTTAGTACGACCGTTCACGTCATCCGACTTAACTGTTAGCATTTCTTGTAGAGTATATGCAGCACCATAAGCTTCAAGTGCCCATACTTCCATCTCACCGAAACGCTGACCACCGAACTGAGCTTTACCACCAAGTGGCTGCTGAGTTACAAGGCTGTAAGAGCCGGTAGAACGTGCGTGCATCTTGTCATCAACTAAGTGGTTTAGTTTTAGCATATACATGTAACCAACAGTTACAGGACGCTCAAACGCATCACCAGTACGACCATCAAACAATTTCAACTGACCAGATTCTGGCAGATCAACAAGTTTTAATAGTTCTTTAATTGATGATTCTGGAGCACCATCAAAGATTGGTGTTGCGATTGGTAAACCACCGCGTAAGTTCTTAACTAATGTACGAACTTCGTCATCAGACAGTGCAGCGATGTCTACTTCTTGGCGAGTTTCACCAAGATCGTATACTTTTTGTAAGAAGTTACGGAACTTATGCAGTTCTTGTTGCTCTTTAAGCATTTGGTTAAGTTTATCACCAACACCTTTCGCAGCAAGACCCATATGAACTTCAAGAATTTGACCGATGTTCATACGAGAAGGTACACCCAGTGGGTTCAGTACGATATCTACTGGCTGACCTTTTTCATCATAAGGCATGTCTTCAACAGGATTAATCTTAGAGATTACACCCTTGTTACCATGACGACCCGCCATCTTATCACCAGGCTGAATACGACGTTTTACCGCTAGGTAAACTTTAACGATTTTCAGTACGCCTGGAGCAAGATCATCACCTTGAGTGATCTTACGACGTTTAGTTTCGAATTTCTTATCGAACTCAGCTTTAAGTTCATCATATTGCTCAGCAAGCTGCTCAAGTTGATTTTGTTGTGATTCATCATCAAGCGTGATTTCTAACCACTGCTTACGATCCATCGCATCAAGTTTAACTTCAGAAGTACCTGCAAGCGTTAGAAGTGTGCGAACACGTGCTAATAAGCCACCTTCAAGAATCTGGAATTCTTCAGTGATGTCTTTCTTAGCTTCTTTAAGCTGCATTTGTTCGATTTCTAGAGCACGTTTATCTTTTTCAACACCATCACGCGTAAATACTTGTACGTCAATGATAGTACCTGAAACAGAGTTTGGTACACGTAGAGAAGAATCTTTAACATCTGATGCTTTTTCACCAAAGATAGCTCGTAGTAGCTTCTCTTCTGGAGTCAGTTGAGTTTCACCTTTAGGTGTTACTTTACCAACTAGGATGTCTCCACCCTTAACTTCAGCACCGATATAAACAATACCTGATTCATCTAGTTTAGACAGAGCAGCTTCGCCTACGTTAGGGATATCTGCAGTGATCTCTTCTGAACCAAGTTTAGTATCACGAGCCACACAAGATAGTTCTTGAATGTGAATCGTCGTGAAACGGTCTTCCTGAACTACACGCTCAGATACAAGGATTGAATCCTCGAAGTTATAACCATTCCAAGGCATAAATGCGATACGCATGTTCTGACCAAGTGCAAGCTCACCAAGATCCGTTGACGGACCATCAGCAAGAACATCACCACGAGTAACAGGTTCACCAGGAAGCACTGTTGGACGTTGGTTGATACACGTATTTTGGTTAGAACGAGTGTATTTAGTTAAGTTGTAGATATCGATACCAGCTTCGCCAGATACCAATTCTTCTTCGTTCACTTTAATAACGATACGAGAAGCATCTACTGACTGAACCATACCGCCACGTTTAGCAACAGCAGTTACACCTGAATCGATTGCTACACAACGCTCAATACCAGTACCAACTAAAGGCTTATCAGCTCTTAATGTAGGTACAGCTTGACGTTGCATGTTCGCACCCATTAGGGCACGGTTCGCATCATCGTGTTCTAGGAACGGGATAAGCGATGCAGCTACAGATACAACTTGGTTTGTCGCGACATCCATATATTGGATGTGTTCACGTGGATGTAGGCCTGATTCACCTTTCTGACGAGCGATGATTAATTCATCAGCGAAAGTACCTTCTTCTGTTAACACGGCATTCGCCTGTGCAATAACAAAAGTACCTTCTTCAATCGCAGATAGGTAATCTACATCTTCAGTCACAATATTATCAACAACACGACGATATGGAGTTTCTAGGAAACCATATTCATTACATCGAGCATACGCTGATAATGAGTTAATTAGACCGATGTTTGGTCCTTCAGGAGTTTCGATTGGACATAGGCGACCGTAGTGAGTCGCGTGTACATCACGAACTTCGAAACCAGCACGCTCACGAGTTAGACCGCCAGGCCCTAAAGCAGAAATACGACGTTTGTGCGTAACTTCTGACAATGGGTTATTCTGATCCATAAACTGAGACAACTGTGAAGAGCCAAAGAATTCTTTAACTGCAGCTGAAATCGGCTTAGCGTTGATAAGATCTTGAGGCATAATTGCATCAAGGTCACCAAGACTTAGACGTTCACGAACAGCACGTTCTACACGAACTAAACCAACACGGAATTGGTTTTCTGCCATTTCGCCAACAGAACGAATACGACGGTTACCAAGGTGATCGATATCATCAACCTCGCCTTTACCGTTACGAATATCGATCAGTTTACGCATAACTTCGATGATGTCTGTTTCATCAAGGATGCCAGCGCCTTCACCATTATCACGACCAATTGAGCTATTGAACTTCATACGACCAACAGTCGATAAGTCATAACGATCTTCAGAGAAGAATAGGCTTTCAAATAATGATTCAGCAGCTTCTTTTGTTGGTGGCTCGCCTGGGCGCATCATACGATAAACTTCAACAAGTGCCGATAAACGGTCAACAGTTGAATCTGCACGTAATGTGTCAGAAATGTATGCACCATGATCAAGGTCATTCGTAAATAACACTTCGATCTTTTTGTGGCCAGCTTGAGATAAATTAGCAAGATCTTCTAAGCTAAACTCTTGGTTAGCCGCGATAATGATCTCACCAGTGTCTTCATTCACATAATCGTGAGAAGCCACTTTACCTACGATATAATCTACTGGTACTTCGATATTATTTACTTCGTCTTTCGTCAATTGACGAATATGACGCGCAGTAATACGACGACCGGCTTCAACATAAACTTTGCCGTTCGATTCAATATCAAATGTTGCAGTCTCACCACGTAAACGTTCAGGAAGTAATTCCATCATTAACGTTTGATCTTTCACTTCAAATACAACTTTATCGAAGAATAGATCTAAGATTTCTTCTGTTGTTTTACGAAGTGCACGTAAGATGATCGTTGCTGGTAATTTACGACGACGGTCGATACGTACGAATAAGTTATCCTTAGGATCAAATTCGAAATCTAACCATGAACCACGGTAAGGAATTACACGCGCGTTATAAAGAACTTTACCAGATGAATGGGTTTTACCCTTATCGCTGTCGAAGAAGACACCTGGGCTGCGGTGCAGCTGGGATACGATAACCCTTTCAGTACCATTGATTACAAAAGTACCGTTGTCAGTCATAAGCGGAATTTCGCCCATGTAGACTTCTTGTTCTTTAATGTCTTTTACCGTGCCTGCAGGTGCATCTTTATCGTACACAACTAAACGTAATTTAACGCGTAAAGGTGCAGAATAGGTAACACCGCGGATTTGACATTCTTTAACATCAAATTCTGGCTCACGGAGATTGTAGCTAACGTATTCTAGCTTAGAGTTGCCATTGTAGCTCTGAATTGGAAAAACAGAACGGAAAGCAGCCTCAAGACCGTATTGCCCTTCAGGATCTTGCTCGATAAACTTAGTAAAAGAATCAAGCTGGATCGATAGTAAGTATGGTATGTCCAACACTTGTGGACGCTTACCAAAATCCTTACGGATGCGCTTTTTCTCTGTATAAGAGTAAACCATGGGGTTCCTCAGCTCGCTGATAAGTGACCCGAACCGTCCGCCTTCGAAAGGTTTGGACAGCACTAATAGCACTGTTTAATGTAGGACATAATCTCTGATTGAGACTATGTTTTTTGCTCGAATATAGGGACTTTAAACAGTGTGAAATTACCCTATACCCTACAGCGCAAAAAGGCCAGTGGTTAATAAACCACCAGCCATTAGCCGCTAGGCTATGAAACTAAGTAATAATTACTTGATTTCAACAGTTGCACCAGCTTCTTCAAGCTGTGCTTTAAGGCCTTCAGCTTCAGCTTTGTCAACGCCTTCTTTAAGTGCAGCAGGAGCAGAATCAACTAGACCCTTAGCTTCTTTCAGGCCAAGACCTGTAGCGCCACGTACTGCTTTGATTACAGAAACTTTGTTTCCGCCAATTGCAGTTAGGATAACATCAAATTCAGTTTGCTCTTCAGCAGCTTCAGCAGCAGCGCCACCAGCAACTACTGCAGCAGCAGCAGTAACACCGAATTTTTCTTCCATAGCTTCGATAAGCTCAACAACTTGCATTACAGACATTTCTGCAACTGCGTCTAGGATTTGCTCGTTAGTAATAGACATAACAATTCTCTTTTAAGTCAACAATAATTTATTTTGTAATCAAATAAAGCAGGGCTTATGCCTCAGCTTCTTCTTTTTGATCACGAACAGCAGCGATAGTACGTACCAGTTTACCAGCAGAAGCTTCTTTCATGCACATCATTAAGCGTGCAATTGCTTCGTCGTAAGTTGGTAGTGTCGCTAGTACATCAGCATCAGTAACTGCGCCTTCAAATGCAGCAGCTTTAATCTCGAAGTTTTTATTCTCTTTAGCAAAGTCTTTAAAAAGACGTGCTGCAGCACCTGGGTGCTCGTTAGAGAATGCAAGTAGAGATGGGCCAGTAAATGTGTCTTGTAGACACTCATACTGAGTACCTTCTACTGCACGACGTGCTAGTGTGTTACGAACAACTCTCATGTAAACACCCGCTTCACGCGCTTGTTTACGTAGAGAAGTCATTGCGCCAACAGTAACGCCACGAGAGTCAGCTACAACTGCAGAAAGTGCACCACTGGCTGCTTCGTTGACTTCAGCAACAATTGCTTTTTTGTCTTGAAGATTTAAAGCCATTTGGATTAACCTCTGGTTGTGATTACACCACTCACTACAAAAACTGTAGGAGAGTAATTACGATGCATTCACAGAAAACTAATTTCGAAAAATTAGCCTTTAGTTCGGCACCGTCTACGCAGGTTTTATTAAGCCCTTTCGAGCGCCTACGGTCTTGGACGGAGACTGTTTTAATTAAAAATCAAACAGCCCCAACCATAAATTTGATAGGCGCAAAATTATACATAAATTTTGCGCGTTTGCAAATTATTTTAATGTAGTCTCTAAAGTAGCTTGATCTAGAGAAACACCAGCACCCATTGTAGTAGAGATGCTTACCTTCTTCAGGAAAACACCTTTAGCTGAAGTAGGTTTTGCTTTTTTCAGTGCAACTAGAAGAGATTCTAAGTTCTCTTTAAGTTGAGCGCCATCAAAGTCCACTTTACCAATAGTAGTGTGGATGATGCCGTTTTTGTCGTTACGGTAACGAACCTGACCAGCTTTAGCATTTTTAACTGCTTGAGCAACATTAGGCGTTACAGTACCAACTTTAGGGTTTGGCATAAGACCGCGAGGACCTAGGATTGTACCTAGTTGACCAACAACGCGCATTGCATCTGGAGAAGCAACAACAACGTCAAAGTTCATTTCGCCTTTCTTAACTAGCTCAGCAAGATCTTCCATGCCTACTAGATCAGCGCCTGCTTCTTTAGCAGCTTCTGCGTTTGCACCTTGAGTGAACACAGCAACACGAACATTACGACCAGTACCGTGTGGTAGTACAGTTGCACCACGTACGTTTTGGTCTGATTTACGTGCATCAATGCCAAGGTTAACAGCAACGTCAACGCTTTCATTGAAGTTAGCTGTTGCTAATTCTTTAAGAAGAGCAATTGCTTCGTTGATTTCGTAGTCTTTAGTAACTTCCACTTTTTCGCGGATATTACGCATACGCTTAGTAAGTTTAGTCATAATCTTAACCCTCTACCACTAGGCCCATAGAACGAGCAGTACCAGCAATTGAACGCTTCATAGCTTCAATGTCAGCACCAGTCATGTCCGCAGCTTTAGTTTCTGCGATCTCTTGTATTTGAGCGTCTGTAACAGTACCAACTTTGTCACTGTTTGGACGGCCAGAACCAGACTTAACGCCTGCAGCTTTCTTAAGAAGAACTGCTGCTGGTGGAGTCTTAGTTATGAACGTAAAAGAACGGTCGCTGTATACAGAGATAACTACTGGAGTAGGTAGACCTTTCTCAACAGATTCTGTTCTTGCGTTAAACGCTTTACAGAATTCCATGATATTTACACCGTGTTGACCTAGAGCAGGACCAACTGGTGGACTTGGGTTCGCCATACCTGCTGCAACTTGCAGTTTGATATAAGCTTCAACTTTCTTAGCCATGATATTTCCTAATTTTTGGGTTCATACGCTGTCCAATAGGAGCAGCTCCCCGTTAACAAAAACGCGCGAGATTATAATAATAATTCGCGCCTTTTACAATAGCTTTGCTGATTTTTCGATCAGTTTTTTTCTACTTGGCTAAACTCTAGTTCAACTGGAGTTGCACGGCCAAAAATAGAAACTGACACTTTGATGCGACTTTTTTCGTAATCAACATTTTCAACAGTACCGTTAAAGTCAGCAAATGGTCCTTCAGTAACACGAACCACTTCACCAGCTTCAAATAACGTTTTAGGGCGAGGTGCTTCACTCGCTTGTTGAAGGCGATTTAAAATTGCATCAGCTTCTTTATCAGTAATTGGTGCAGGGCGATCTGAAGTACCACCAATGAATCCCATAACACGTGGAATACTACGTACCAAGTGCCATGATTCATCATTCATGATCATTTGCACTAACACGTAACCAGGGAAAAATTTACGTTCGCTTTTACGACGTTGACCGGCACGCATTTCTACCACTTCTTCAGTTGGTACAAGTACTTCGCCAAATAACTCTTCCATGTTATGCATTTTAATATATTCGCGTAACGATTGAGATACACGACCTTCAAACCCTGAAAAGGCTTGAACTACATACCAACGTTTCTTTGGAGCTTCACTCATGATCACTTATCCTCAAACACCTGTGATTAAGCCAATTAGTCTTACCATAATACCATCAATACCCCATAAAATAAGAGCCATTACGATACATACAGCAAGAACAATGAAAGTTGTTTGTGTTGTTTCTTGGCGTGTAGGCCAAACAACCTTACGTACTTCCATTCTTGATTCGCGAGCAAATGCAATTGCAGTTTGACCTTTTGCTGTGAAGGCAGCAATACCACCAGCAGCAGCAATTAATGCAACTACACCGGCAGCTCGAATAACAACAGACAAATCAGCTAGTAAATAATTACCAATTACCGCAGCAGAAAGTAGAACTAAAACTAGTAACCACTTTATTGTATCAACTGCGCCTGAAGTTTCTGTCGTCTCAGTATTTGTTTTCATAAAACCAACCTGTGACATAACTAAAATCATTTTCCATCATTAGACAGAAATTCAAAAACAAGAGTAAATATACCCTACTCTCTTCATCCTATAAACCAGCGATTTGCTAATTTATCTGCGCTGTACTCTGCATTTTCTTAAAAAATCAAGGTGCAGATAAAACAACACACAATACAACGCAGAAAAAGGGCATCAAATGATGCCCTTTTTGCTAGTACTTAGTCAAATCTTAAGCGAAGATTTTAGCAACAACACCAGCACCAACTGTACGGCCACCTTCACGGATTGCGAAGCGTAGACCTTCGTCCATTGCGATTGGAGCAATTAGCTCAACCGTCATTTGAACGTTATCAC